>NZ_DATCRD010000322.1:0-6676 GCF_036569185.1 Chitinophaga sp. | reverse complement strand
GGTAAGGATAGTCACCCACCTCGATGTTACACCGGAAATGATCGCACAAACCTGCGAAATCATCGCAGAGATGGCATAACTGAAGCAACAAACTAATTTAAAGGGCAGCGATTCCTGCCCTTTAAATTTCCATCTCTCCTTAATCTCCGTTATTTTTGCCACCTTATATTATGAATAGCATGGAACTCTCGAAAAATTACCTGCCTGCAACGGTTGAAGAAAAATGGTACCAACAATGGATGGATAAAGGCTATTTCCGCTCCAAACCGGATGGCCGCCAACCCTTTACTGTCGTTATCCCCCCGCCGAATGTGACCGGGGTACTGCATCTTGGCCATACCCTCAATGAAACCGTCCAGGATATCCTGGTACGCCGGGCTCGTATGAGCGGCTTCAACGCCTGCTGGGTTCCAGGCTCCGACCACGCCTCCATTGCCACGGAAGCCAAAGTGGTAAATATGCTCAAACAGGAAAAAGGCATCGAAAAATCACAGCTCACCCGCGAAGAATTTCTCAAATATGCCTTCGAATGGAAAGATAAGTATGGAGATATCATCTACCACCAGATAAAAAAACTCGGCTGCAGCTGCGACTGGGACCGCGTTACCTTTACTATGGACGATCACTACTACAAAGCAGTGATCACCGTTTTTATCGATCTCTATAAAAAAGGCGTCATCTACCGCGGCGCACGCATGATCAACTGGGACCCCAAAGCCAAAACAGCTTTGAGCGATGAAGAAGTGGAATACAAAGACCTCCAGGGTAAGCTGTATCATGTGAAATACGCCATCACCGATGCAAAAGGCATTGCTACCGGCGAATACATCACCATCGCTACCCAGCGCCCGGAAACCATCATGGGCGATACCGCCATCTGCGTAAACCCCGACGATGAAAGATACGCCCACCTGAAAGGGCACTTCGCGGTAGTACCGCTGGTGAACCGCAGCGTGCCCATTATATTTGATACCTATGTAGACAAAGAATTTGGTACCGGCGCACTGAAAGTGACGCCTGCACATGATATCAACGACTATAACCTGGGCCTGAAACATAACCTGGAAATTGTGGATACCCTTAACGACGACGGTACGCTGAGTCCTGCCGCCGTGGTATTTGTAGGGGAAGACCGCTTCATTGCCCGTAAAAAAGTAGTGGCCGCCCTGGCGGAACAGGGACTGCTCGTAAAAGAACAGGAATATACCACCCGCCTCGGTTACAGCCAGCGTAATCCCGACACGGTAGTAGAACCCCGTATCTCCACCCAGTGGTTCGTAAAAATGGCGGAAATGGCCAAACCCGCCCTGGATGCAGTAGTAAACGGTGATGTAAAAATCCATCCCGGCGACCGCTTCCTGGCAACCTACAAATACTGGATGGAAAATGTAAAGGATTGGTGTATTTCCCGGCAGTTGTGGTGGGGCCAGCAAATCCCGGCCTGGTATGCGCCGGACGGCTCCTTTGAAGTAGCGGCTACCGCAGCGGAAGCAGTACAGCAGTTTGCCGCCCGCAGCATCACTGTATCCGCCGCCGAGCTCAAACAGGATGAAGATTGCCTGGATACCTGGTTCAGCTCCTGGCTCTGGCCCATGGAAGTATTCAATGGCATCTCCCAACCCAATAATGAAGATATCAATTACTACTACCCCACCTCCGTACTGGTAACCGGGCAGGATATCATCTTCTTCTGGGTAGCCCGTATGATCATGGCCGGACTGGAATACAAAGAAGTAAAACCCTTTGCCGACGTATATTTCACAGGAATGGTGCGCGACAAACAAGGCCGCAAGATGAGTAAGAGCCTCGGCAACTCACCCGACCTGCTCGAGATGATCGACAAGTCCGGTGCTGATGCGGTACGCTTTGGGATCATGATCTCCTCTCCTGCCGGTAACGACCTGCTGTACGACGACTCCAGCTGTGAACAGGGCCGCAACTTCTGTAATAAAATATGGAATGCCCTGAAACTGGTGAAGATGTGGGAACAGCGCCAGGAAGAAGATAACAACGCCGCAGCAGATAATTTTGCTGTGAAATGGTTTGAAAGCAGGTTGAATGAAGTACAATCAGAAGTGGCTGCACTGCATAAGGACTTCCGTCTCAGCGAAGGACTCAAAGCGATCTACAGCCTGGTATGGGACGACTTCTGCAGCTGGTACCTGGAGTGGGTTAAACCAGGTTTTGAACAACCGATCCCTGCATCCATCTATCGTAAAACCATTTACTTCTTCGAACAGCTGATGCAGCTGCTGCATCCGTATATGCCTTTTATTACGGAAGAAATATACCAGCAGCTTACTACCCGCGCGGAAGATGATTCCCTGATGATAAAGCAGTTCACCACGCCAGAGGCGCCGGTACATGCCACCCTGCTGGAAGGTGCACTTGCCAAGGAAGTGATCAGCAGCATCCGCGATGCACGCAACAAACATCAGATCAAACCAAAAGATCCGATCGTACTGTATATAGAAACCAAACACGATAATGCGTTCAAACAAATTGAAAACATGCTCGCGAAACAGGTGAATGCAAAAGCCATTCATTATGTACAGGAGCCTGTGCCAGGTTGCATTACCCTCGTGATCCAGAAAGATAAATTCTACCTGGGCACAGAAACCGCACTGGACACCACCGCCCAGAAAGCAGCGCTCACCAAAGACCTGGAATATCTGAAAGGATTCCTGGCATCTGTAGAAAAGAAACTCAGCAATGAGCGCTTTGTACAGAACGCTAAAGCAGAAGCTGTAGATGCAGAGCGTCAGAAAAAAGCAGACGCCGAAGCAAAGATTGCTGTCATAGAGGAAAGTTTAAAGTCCTTATAATTTTTAAGATCGCCCGGTCGTTACTATACCGGGCGATTTTTTATATCCCGGTACTATCATGCAAAAACATCTGTTACTTAGTTTCTTATTAGCCACTGCTGTTACACCGGTAATTGCGCAATCCGCAAAGAAACCCACTACCGCCGTAACCAGCAAAAGACCCATGAAACTCCGCAGCAGCTGGAGCATTTACCTGAGCGATACCCTGCCAAAAAGTGAAGTGATCAAATTACTGGACTCTGCGCTGATTGTGCGCGACGAGAAAAATATCAAATACCCGGTGCAGTCTTTTGCTTTTACCTATGAAAGACATGAACCTTATCTTAACGATACTACCGGGCAACCTGCCATATACAAAGATTTTACCGGCGATAATTTCAAGACAGCCACCCTGCCCGCCGCATGGAGCAAAAACCTGAAAGAAACCCTGCAAACAGGAGATGTGCTCTATTTCGATGAAATCATCATCAAATACACAGAAGACAAGTTATACAAAGCTCCATCCATCCAGATAAACGTGAAGTAATCTATCTTCCTAATAATTAAATAACTGCTGGATCGGTACTATAAAATCAACCCGGTTCTGTGCATTGTCCGCCGGATCCTGGTCGAACAGGTGACTGAAACGCACCCCAAATGTAAACGGCAACGCGTTGCCTATGCGGGTATCAAAAAACAGTTCCGTGCCTGCGGAAGTATAGCGGGTATTGGTATTCACGTTGTTGCGGGAAAACCTGGCCATGCTGTAATCGTAAAACAGGTTGGCCCTGATGCGGTTAAAATACAGGATCTGTGCAAATCCCCAATCGGGATACGCCAATGGCAAGTGATAATTGGCCCCGAGTTTATAGATACTGGTATACAAAGGCGTATTATATCCCCTTGCATATACGAAATTATCGGTGAAGGTATAATTGAACGCATTATCCCGTTGCTGGTAGGCGCCCTGCAATACCAGGCTGTGGTTTTGCCACAATCCCGGCAAATACTGATCCAGCCTGGCATACAGCTGTTCTGCATACAGGCCCGTTACAGAACTGTTATACTGCACCGCAAGATATTGCCCGAAATGGGTGTAGATATTTTGTACCGCTTTGATCCGCTGGTTATTGAAGATGATAGTGTTGGTCAGGAATTGCAGGTCGTTTCCTTTATACCTGGCATCGAGATAACGGTGACGGATATTGTAATTACTACCGAGAGATAAACTACGGCTGTAAAGCCCCGATGAGAAGTTCAACGGAACACTCACACCCACATGCGCGGTGGCTTCATTCCAGTATACACGCTGCCGGTTCTGATCAAGCCCGTTACGGTTAATGGTATAATCCGCCCCCACCGACAGCACGGGGAACCATCCCGCGAAAGTAAAGGCGGCGGCTATATCTGAGCTTCCTTCATTCCTGTTATACGTATAGCCGATACTGGTAGAAGTAGTGCTTAATATATTCTCTCCTATCAGGGATATGCTGTAATCCGGATCATTAAAAGAAGGCACCCAGCTGTGGAAGTTAAAGGGTCGGGTAAACTGGGGGTACTTTTTCACCGGCAGGGAATCATGCGTCCGCTCCAGGATGTTACCGCCTTCCTTAAAATGAGGCTGTAACCAGGCGCTGCGCCCGTCCTTGCTTACATCTGCCGGTTCCCATGCCGCTTTGTTCAGCGCCGCATGATACAACTTATATCCTTTTACGGTGAACTCACTGAAAACGAGGCTATCGGCCAACTGATCCACTGCCATATGCAGCGCACTGTTCCCCCTGTCGGTCACCTCGTATGTTTTCCTGTCTGATAACGTGATCGCATACACGTTATTCACATCTTTCAGCCCGCTGGTAAAATAAACGGTATCGCCGCTCACCACCGGGATCCCTAATACAGTATAACTGAAAGGCGTAAGCACGGTGCTTTCGCCTGTAGCCAGCGATTGCTGTACCAGCGCCATCTCTCCTTTGCTGTTCCTTACTGCGCTGATCACTGCCTGTTCTCCTGCGGCAAAACGAGGATAGGTATAATACCAGTTTTCAGGGTTGGGCAACTCCTTCTCTACGGCGGCGGTACGGGTGTTGATCAGCTGCAGGCTGTATTTCATGTTGGTGGTGAGAGCAACGGCTATTACATGCTCCCCGTTTTCACTGATATCCGGGGAAAAGAATTTTCCCTTCGGGGAAACTGTTTTCGTACGCCCGGTAGCGTTATCCCATACCCGGATCACTGAAAAATCCTTCCAGCCCCAGCGGGCGTCAAAACGGGCAGCAGCCCAGGCAATGCGGCCATTGCGGTAACTGAAGAAGTCATCATATACAATACCCGGGCGTACCAGCAGGCTTTCTTTGCCCGCGGCATCCAGGCGGTAAATACCAGGCACTTTATTCCAGGCATTCTTTAATACCACCCATTCGTTTTTGCCGGCGCTGTAGACATAGTTATAATTAGTCACTGGTTTGGCTACCGGCAGCAAAGGCCGGGCCGGTGTGGTGTCCGGTCTCGCGGCATAGTTGTTCCACAGCGGCTGGTATTCTTTCAGCATGGCATTGTAAAAGCCGGTTACATTCATGCCTGTTCTTTTCTTCAGGCTGTGCGACAATGGGTAAAATACCCCACGGAAACGGACGGCATCACTGGTCACATCTTTCCAGAAAGTTTGCCCGTAATGTTCCCGGCCGTAGGTGGTCATCAGGTACCCCAGCGGGTAATGATCCGGTACATAATCCACATAGGAGCCGTTCCGGATCTTCATATAGGCGTAACGTTTACCTGCCAGTGAAAGGCCGCGGAAGCCATCGAAAAAGCCGGGCAATCTTCCCCTGCCCTGTGGTGTCAATGCAGTTTCCATCACCACTGCATCTCCTTCCCAGAACCAGTTAGGCACTGCAATATTGGTAATGGCGGCCTGTCCCAGCTGGCCTCCGAGGATAGAAAACACTTTGGATACGCCCTGCCGGAAGTTCATGTTCTGTAACACATGCCGGTATTCGTGCACTGCCAGCTGATCTACCCAGTTCAGGGAGCCCAGGTCCAGCGAGTTAGGTGGTGGCGCCAGATAAAATTCGGAACGGAAGGGACCGAGTTGTACATACCCGTTGGATTGCAGGGTCTGATTTTGTAATACGATGTTTACTTTTCTTTCCAGCCCCCCGATAGAGGAACGGGTATAACGGTTAAGATAGTGAACCAGGCCGGCTACACGTTCCCCTTGGGCTGTCATGCCATGAGGAAAGATCACCCGCACCGTATCGGTGTTGATCTGTTGCCATTTCAGCGAAGGCGGGTTACCTCCGAATTGTTGCGCCGATAAAGAAAGGGAAAAAGACAACAGCGTAATGGCAAGGATAACACGCATAAAAAATAACGAATTACGGATCTAAGCAGATGATGATAATGTATAAACGAAAATATGGTTCTTTCCTTATATTATAACCGATATTCGCCGCAATCTGCTTTTAAATCTGTAATTCGTTACCTGGTATCTTTTAACACTCAGGGAGACTGATAGGAATATTCACTGCCAGGCCTCCATCGGAAGTTTCCTTATATTTTGAGTTCATGTCCTGCGCTGTTTCCCACATCGTTTTTACTACAGCATCGAGGGAAACCTTTGCCATTTCCGGATTGCTTTGCAACGCCAGCTGGGATGCGGTAATGGCTTTAATAGCGCCCATGGTGTTCCTTTCAATGCAGGGCACCTGTACCAGGCCGCCAATAGGATCGCAGGTAAGGCCCAGGTGGTGTTCCATGGCGATCTCGGCCGCCATCATTGCCTGTCGTTGGCTTCCGCCGACGGATTCAGTAAGCGCTGCGGCAGCCATGGCGGAGGAGACACCGATCTCGGCCTGGCATCCACCCATGGC
>NZ_DATCRD010000321.1:0-9262 GCF_036569185.1 Chitinophaga sp. | reverse complement strand
CCGCTGTGCAAACGTGACATTGAGCAGTGCATTTCGTGCCATTTTTTGTATATTTTTGAGGAAGCAATGCAGCACCAGTTATGAAGCACATTTCGATAATAATATATGAAGATGTATTGCCAACAGCGGTTTCCAACACCACGGCGCTGTTGATGAGCGCCAACGAGGCCGTTGTAAAAAGAGGCCGGCCAGCTCCTTTCCAGGTAGAGCTGATTGGGGCGGGAGGTAAAAAGATACAGGGAGAAATGCCTGTACAGTTTTATTGCAGCAGAACTATATCGGATGATGTTGATACCGATATTGTGATCGTACCGCCTATGAGCACCGGCCCGGGCGATATCAACGGGTTACTTTCCAAGAACACGGAGCTGATTAACTGGATAAAAAAGAAATACGAGGAAAAAGCGCAGTTGATCAGTCTTTGCACCGGCGCTTACTTCCTGGCAGAATGTGGTTTACTGAACGGAATGCCGGCTACTTCCCATTGGAGCGCCATAGAAGACCTGCAGAAAAGATATCCTTTAATAGATTTTAAAGCCGATCATGTGGTTACCTATTCAGCATCCATCGTTACCGGTGGCGGCGGTTTTTCCTCATTAAATGCCTTGTTGTATTTTATAGAAAAGAACTGTGGCAAAGACATCTCTGTAGAACTAAGTAAATTTTATGCCCTGGATTACGGGCGGACTTCACAAAGTATCTTTACCATTTTTTCAGGCCGGCGTCTTCACAATGATGATGAAATACATAAGGCCCAAAGCTATATTGAGAAAAAGTTTGAAACGGATATATCTGTAGAGCAGGTTGCCCGGCAGGTGAATATGAGCAAACGCAACTTTATCCGCCGGTTTAAGAACGCCACCTCGCTGAGCCCTATTGAGTTTATCCAGCGGATAAAAGTAGAAGCAGCCAAGAAGGCTTTTGAAGATGGGGAAACGAATATTGCCGCCATTACCTATAAGGTAGGTTATAATGATTTAAAAACGTTCAGGACAATATTTAAAAGAATCACGGGATCCACGCCGGTGGAGTACCGGAACAGGTATAAAACCCAGGCAGCGATATGAATATAATGGAGGTGTTAAAGCATATCACTGCAGTACAGCTTATACTGCTCAGCATAGTGATCAATGTTTGTTTGTTTTTTTTATCCATCGGCTGCTACCTGCTGTTCAGCCGGTTGAGCCGGAATGAGCCCTTGCAGGGTGAGTTGCAGAAGGTGACCAGGGCGGATATCCGGTTGTCGGTGTTGGTCACTGGGTGTAACGCCCTGGTGTTTATTGTGGGTTTTTCGCTTTGGCAAATGGATATATTAGGTGTAAGTGACAGTACCAATATATTTTTGATCGCCATCGAAGTGATTTTCCTGGTTATTGCCATGGACTTTTTGATGTATGTTTTTCACCGGGTGGCCCATCTTCCTTTATTTTACAGGCTTTTCCATCTGCGGCATCATCAGCATCAATCTACCAACGCCCTCAGTTTATTTGTACTGCATCCTGCAGAGGCACTGGGTTTCGGAGGTTTGTTTGTGCTGGTGCTTTTTATTTATCCATTTTCCTACCTTGCCATTTCCATCTACCTTTTTATTAACCTGCTTTGGGGCACCATAGGTCATTTGGATAAAGAAATCTTACCAAAAAGATTTTCCGTTTTATTGCAATCAGGTTTTCTGGGTACCACCAGGTTTCACAATGATCATCATAAACTACCCCATTATAACTATGGTTTTTACACGGTGCTTTGGGACAGGATTTTTGGTACGCTGTTTACTGCAGGTACGGATGAAAAAGACCGCTAGTTCTGGTTCCTGAAATGCTTTGGTGAAAATCCTGTTTTATTTTTAAACAGTTTGGTGAAATGGGAAGGATGTGTAAAGCCAAGCTCATAGGCAATTTCACTGACAGGTTTTTCAGTGCTCCACAATAATGTTTTGGCTTTGTCGATAAGCCTGAAGTAAATGTGCTCCTGTGTGGTGCTACCGGTATATTTATTCAGCAGATCCGAAAGGTAATTCGCAGACAGGTTAAGCTGTGCTGCAAAGTATTTCACATCCGGCAAGCCGTTTTCTATTAACGAATCCTGGTTGAAATAATCTGACAGCAGCCTGTCGAATTGCTGTACAATATCATTCCCTGGCTTCGTTCTTGTCAGGAACTGCCGGTCGTAGAAGCGGGTGCAATAGGCGAAAAATAACTCCAGGTTGCTTATGATCAGGTGATAGGAATGTTTGTCCAGGTTCAGGGCAATTTCCCGCTGTATATTTTTGATACATTCTTCCAGGATCACTTTTTCCGCGTCTGAGATATGCAGTGCTTCATTGGCATCATAGCCAAAAAAGGAAAGCTCCGTAATTTTACGCCCTCTTGCATCTGCATGTAAAAAATCAGGGTGGATATAGAGTCCCCAGCCTTCTATCACTTTGATATCCGGATCGGGAGACAGCGCCTGGTGGGGAGCGGTAAACATCAGAGAACCTTCGGCGAAATCATAATTAGTACGGCCATACCCGAAATTCCCCTTTACTATTTTGCAGGAAGCGGCGTAGAGGTTCAGCCTGTATACATCGCCGGGTTGCCGGTGGGAGCGGTCTATTTTAGCCAGATCAACAACGCTGATCAGCGGATGCACCG
The DNA here is from genome assembly GCF_036569185.1 of Chitinophaga sp. GTDB lineage: Bacteria > Bacteroidota > Bacteroidia > Chitinophagales > Chitinophagaceae > Chitinophaga. Next base: position 6,629 of record NZ_DATCRD010000321.1, on the reverse strand, counting down.
GCTTTTCGCAGCGAAAGAAATCATGCAGTGCTGAAATGGATGGAATATCTACATATTTCATTTTAATGTGCGTGTTTACGATGTTAATTTAACGCTTTTTGAAAAGCAGTGCATCCGGTGTTTGCCGATCAGATAACGATACCGCCGCTAACTTCGATACGTTGTGCATTCACAAAGCGGCTGTCGTCTGAAAGGAGGGAGGCTACAAAGAGCCCGATATCGTCTGCCTCGCCGAGGCGGCCGAGGGCGGTCATACCGGCAATTTGCTGTCGATGGCTCTCGTCGCCCTTTCCTCCTCCGAATTCCGTATCAATAGCACCAGGCGCCACTGTATTAACGCGGATCTTCCGGTCGGCGTACTCTTTGGCGAAATACCTGGTTAACCCTTCCACGGCAGCTTTGAGCGCCCCATATACTGCTACGCCCGGGAATGCGAACCGCGCCAGCCCGGAAGAGATATTAATGATCTGCCCGCCATCGGCAATCAACGGGATCAGCTTTTGCGAGAGGAAAAAGACTCCTTTGAAGTTTACATTTACCAGCTGGTCAAAGATCTCTTCGGTGGTGTCTTTGATAAGTGAGCGCTGGGCTATTCCTGCGTTGTTTACAAGGTAATCGAAGGTATCCCGGTGCCATTCATTTTTAAGCACCTGTTGTACCTGGGCGGCAAAATCGTCAAAGGCGCCTACATTGACGGAATCCCACTGCAAGGCAACTGCTTTGCCGCCATTCGCCCTGATCTCATCAGCTACCGCTGTTCCTGCTTCCGGGTGGTTGTTGTATGTTAGTATTATGCCTATGCCCCGTTTGGCTGCGTTCAGTGCTATGCTTTTACCAATGCCCCGGCTTCCACCGGTGATAAGGGCAACTTTTTGATTGGTTGTGTTCATAATATTCAGTTTTATGACACAAAGTTCTGTTGGTTTCGGGGCGCCTGCTTTTACATCTGACGGTAAGATGTATACATTACACTGATTTTTTGAGGGAGCGCACAGGGAAATTTCCTGTGCGCCCTGGTCAGCCACTTTTTTTAACGCGGCTCCGGCACATAATTAAGCTGCATTTGCACACTATCTTCTCCCAGCATTCCCTTAAACCGGAAGTTATGAGTGTAGCCTACAGGCGTTAAAGTACCTTCAAACCGGAGATTGACTTTAGCCGGATAGCGCCATTGAGCGCTGATATACCGTGTTTGCGGGTTGTAATGATAAGTGCCTATATACCGGTTGTTATAGTGATTGAACTCCAGTACCATATCATCCTGCAGATCCATGTAAATGGTGGTGAGCACACTGTCCCTGAAGGTATGAACCTGTTGCGGCGCGTTATTGATATAAAGGTCACCGACTTTATATTTGCCGGTAAACCGGGGATGTTTATCTGGGTAGTGATAGGTAAGTAACAGGATAAGCGGGAGCAGCAGGATAATAATGCTGGCTACCCGGTGCGCTTTTTTTCCTGTATTCCATTTTAAGATATTGGGGGAGATGTGAAAAAAGAACTCCGTAAGCGCTGTTTTATACTGGCATAACAGGTAGATAGTCCCGGACATGAGTACAATTGCGTGCACTAACACCCATGTATGGAGATGATAGTATATGTCGATAAGGATGATATTAAGCAATACGGGCACCAGCATGATCAATCCCAGCAGGCGGGTACGTTTGAATAACAGCAGGATGGACCCTGATATCTGTGCAAGGGCAATGGTAACTGTAAACGGATAAGACCTTCTGAAATAGGCCCAGGTGAGGGTTTCGCCATCAAGACTGTTGAATGGCAGGTCAAGTACTCCAAGAGGAACTACCATCTGGAGATGGAAAATTTTTTGCCAGCCGAAAGAGTAGAGGTCAAAGGCCAGCAGGAAGGAGATGATCACATTAAAAGTGCCCAGTATTCTACTGATGTCCTTTTCGGACTTCCGGTACTGGAAGTAACAAATGATGGCGTAAGAAATGGCCGCCGGCAGCATCAGGAACGACAGTAGCCATATGAAAGGGGCAGGCGCCCAGCCTGATGCGTAACGGGCCATCATGCGGTACAAAACAAAACAGGCGATGAAACCGGTGAGAGTGGCAGCCAGCATAGCCGGTCCGAATTTTAGTTGCTTCATAGTATTACGTTTTCTGCAATACTAGTTATAGGAGTGGGTTTTACTGCCCGTCTGCATCCATCCGCACCACTAAATCCCTGAATTCCCGGGGTGTCATACCCACCATTTTTTTGAAGGTGCTGTTAAAGGTTGTTTTGGAATTGAAACCCGCATCAAATCCTATTGCGAGGATGCTTAAATGCAGATGGCTGGGTGATTGTAATAATTTTTTGGCTTGTTCAATTCGGAAGTGGTTAATGTATTGATAGAAGTTTTTTCCTATTTCCTTGTTCAGCAGCCATGATAATTCGTGGAGGGACAGGTTCAGTTTTCCTGCAAGGAGCGGCAAAGAAAGCTCCTGGTCTGTATATAGCTTTCCCTCCAGCATTAGTTTATCCAGTTGCTGTTTCAGCGCTGCAACATCATTTTCGTTTAGCCGGGCAGGTTCTATAGCGCCGGGTGTGGAAAGTGATACTGTAGCGGATAGCGGCGGAAAAACATCACCTTGTTTCAACGCATAGTAACAGGAGCAATAAATAGCTGCGAGGTAAATGATATAAGGAAACGTTGTGCCTGTGGTATGCCTGAAGAACGGTGATAGCAACTGGTTAATGATCATGATGCCGGTGAGCAGCATCAGGTTTTTTAGCCAGGAAAGATCGGACCGGGTGGTATCTGCGGTAAAATTTGCGATGTTTTGCTGGTGCCTTATGAGTTGCAGGTAACCGGAAATCCAATACAGGATGATCTGCAATTTGATGCTTAGCCCTACTACAATGCCCATCCAGGCTGGCAGATACCGGCTTGCCCCGAAGAGGATGGGAAGGAAAAGCAGGGCGGGGATAAAGTGAAGGAGATCATTTTTTCTGAAGCGATATCGGACACTGGTATAATGCAGTATGGCAAAATAAAGTGCCGGCGCCATGGCAAACCGGGTAGATTCCATCAAGGGAACCAGGAACCGCCATGGACCGCCCGCATTGGTTTGTGCAGCAATAGCCCCCAGCATGGCAAAGCCGGCAAAAAGGTAGAAAATTCCCATCCAGCGGTTGGCTGCGGTGTTGATGCCTTTAACATTGCTCAGTAGGATAAATGCCAGTAAGAGCATGCTGCCGCAGCCGAGGTAAAATAGTAACAAAGCCTTTTGTTTTCAGGAGAAGATGCAGTGGGAAGAAAATTCCATAAACCCGGATACTTGTCCCATGCTTCACGGATACTCCGGGCTCGTGCCACAAGGTGGCAGGGTATCCGGGTATAGGTTTACACTTTGCGCTTCATTCCGGCCCCTTGCCGGTACGATTTCCCGGGGGCAGCCGTTGTTTCCCTTATCTTTATAAAAGAAAAATACGCATGGAGAAACAAATTATTATCAATGGAGATGCGATCACCGATATCCCCTCTTTTTACAGGGAAATAAACAGGGTATTTATGAGCGGGGAAAGCTGGCAATTGGGGAACAGTCTTGATGCCTTTAATGACCTTCTCTATGGCGGATTTGGCGCCATAAAGAGCAATGAGCCGGTGAAACTGGTATGGAAACATATAGAAAAGAGCCGGCAGGCGCTGGGCTATACCGTCACGAAACAATATTATGAAGAAAAGCTTTTGCAGGGCTCACCTTTCAATAAGGAGCACTTCCTTGAAAAACTGGCTGCACTCGATAATGGCACCGGGCAAACCTATTTTGACATATTGATGGAGATCATTGCGGAGCATCCCAATATTATCCTGCAACCACTTAATTCAGATTAATATCTGAAGCCGGAAAGCTCTGAACAGGGTCACTTTTCTTCTTCACAGTTTTTAGAGCTGTTCTTGTAAGCCATTCTCTTACCGGCTCATCATAAAAACGCAGCGCCACATAGCCCAGTAAAACGGAACCTGTAAATACCGCGGCAGCCGCCAGGTACATTTCTGTTTTCCCCGGCTTCATAGCGGCCAGGTAATTACCGAAAAGCCATACCGCCCATATATGGGTCATGTAAAGCGGATAGGACAGGCGCCCTGTGAATACGCAGCAGCGGCGTATCCAGCCATGCGCCGTGGTGCCGGCGCCGAGCGATAACAGTAAAGGGAATGCAAGCATTACCAGTATCATTTCTGTGATCCAGTCATTGTTGTAATGAGGGAACATAAATATACCCAGCAGTAAAACGCCCGGTAGCAGGAAACCCAGCCGGTTGGGGATCACCAGGTTAAAACGGTAAACGGTTAGTCCTGCTAAAAAGGAAAAAGTTACCCGTGCAAATCCATCGGTAAAAGTAGGGGAATCCCAACCGGTGATGATCCATCCCCTGTACCTGGCAACAGCTGCGATCCATACGGCCGACAGTGCCAGCATCACCAGCAGCCAGCGTTTGGAAATACGTAACAATACCAGTCCGTAAACGATATTGATAATATACTCCATGAACAACGACCAGGCCGGCGTATTGTAGGGGAATAACCCGTTAAATCTTCCCGGCAGCCAGGGGAACGGCAACATCAGTAATGAACAAAGGAAGGCCAGTATTATTTTACCGGCGCCTGCTTCGGCAATGGAGGCAGTGCCGGTAAACGGATCGAAGATATAACCCAGCAAGCCGATCACACTGCCCCAGATCACCATAGGATGCAGGCGTATCAAGCGGTTGCGGAAAAAAACGCGAAGGCCAAGTTTCGGCGCCCGCTCATCATAAGCATAACCAATCACAAAACCCGACAGGCAAAAGAAGAAATCCACGGCCAGGTAGCCATGGCCAATGGGACTTTTTGTATAATCGGGAGTAATGAATTCATACAGGTGGAATACTACAATAGAAAGGGCCGCAAGCCCTCTTAAACCATCCAGTACTTCAAAATGTTGCTTGGATTTTAACAGGCTGTTTTCCATAACGCTTGTTAAAATAGCCTATGAAGCGAGGAAAGGAAAGTGGCAGGTAAAATTGAGGTAGTATTGGTGAAAAATGTATCAAGTAGTGGCTGCTGCCCATGATTTTGCTTAATTTAGCAATTGTACCAACTAACCCAAACCCACCATGAATATAAGATCAGTGATCCTTTATTGTTTCATTTTAGCCTCATTGAGCGGCTGTGAACAAGGCAAGCCCGGTCTGCAACCACCGGTTACCGGATTAGTATTTAACAGCTTCTCCCAATCTGTCAGAACATTTGATTATAACCCGGGTTACCAGGTAGGTTTTATTGTACTGGTTAAACCAGGAACCCTTACGTTAATTTAATATCTATGGCTAACCTGATACTTTTAGTCGCGCTTTTTTTACTTGTGTTAATCTTTATCAGCATTAAATTAAAAAATGGAAAACAGCGGCTGTTGCTGTGGCTGGGTGTTGTTATTGGTATTCCCCTGCTGCTGGTGCTTGGATACAAGTGGGCAGTATGGCAAGGTAAAAAAGATCTGGCGGCAGCAACGCAGCAATGTAATGAAAAGACCCTCGTAGATGAATTAACCCTCTATTTCAGTGATTTCCCGGCGTCCGATTTCAGGGACAGCGCGTTTACCATCCACCGGAATGCAGCTGGTGTAGTGCTTGACAGCGGGAGGCAGGCAATTGTTATTGATAAGAAAGAAAAGAACCGCGCCTGGGCCACTTATTTTTATAAATATCCTTTTGCCACCAATGATGTATTGGAGATCAGGATGGGGAAAAGGAAGTATGTGCTTACTGGTTTCAGGCTTACGGTGCTTGCGCATGGAGCTATGCTTGGAGGGCCGGTGGCCCACGGATGTATGATTGACAGTGCAAACATCAATGGTAAGCGTACACCTTTTGGACAAAATATGCTTATCACGTGGGAAGATCGCTATTAGGCGCTATTCCGTAGGTTTTCCAGGTAGGCGGGAGGATTTAATTCAGTATTCTGTTACTGGTGAGGGGATCCTTTACAATGATCTATGCTGAGAGGGAGAAGTGATATTATTACGATATCTTTTTCCTAGATTTACCAGATGATAAATCTAGCTTTAGTAGTTATAAAAACAGATAAGCTGCATAAGCAATCTGAGTTTTATTCAAGCCTTGGATTTGAGTTTGATTATCACAGGCACGGTAATGGTCCATATCATTATGCCAGTATTGGTAAGAACCCTGTTTTGGAAATTTATCCGTTACCCAAGGGGACCGAAATTGCCGATCATACAACAAGGTTAGGGTTTGTTGTTGATGACCTGAACCAGGTTGTTCAAACTCTTATTGATAAAGGAATCAGCATTATTGGGGAGCCTATACAAACAGAATGGGGATATACAGCAGTTGTTCAGGATCCTGACGGAAGGAAGATTGAACTGACAGAAAAAGGGAAGTAAAAAAACAGCAGTACAGGGAATTTTTTTATTGATTCCGTTTTCTGTACTGCTGATACATACTCATATACTAAAAAACAATTGATACCGGTATTAAAACTTAATCAACAACTTTTCCGCAACCAGCTTATTATCTTTATAATATTCAAAATACCAATCCCCGTTCTTCTTCAGCACTATTCCATTTGATACACCATTATTGGCAATAAAATATTCCGCTACAGAAGTTTTCAG
>NZ_DATCRD010000320.1:0-3869 GCF_036569185.1 Chitinophaga sp. | reverse complement strand
CAATATGCCTATAAACTGGAACCTGTGGCGCATCCCGCCATTCCGGAAAACGCGTTTAAAGTGAATGGCATTTCGGATATTATGGTATTGGGTGATGATAAATTATTAACTATTGAAAGATCCTTTTCCACCGGTGTAAAGGATTGTACGATTAAAGTGTTTATCACCGACCTTCATAATGCCACGGATATAAGCGGTATTAATTCCCTGCAGACAGATACCCGTTTTAAACCGGCTGCCAAAACTTTATTACTGGACTTCGTAAGCCTGGGAAAATATATAGATAACATCGAAGGCGTTACTTTCGGCCCCGTATTACCCAATGGGCATCGGAGCCTGGTATTTGTTGCAGATAATAATTTTTCTGAGAAAGAAGAAAACCAGTTTTTCCTCTTTGAAATTATCCCCTAAAAACAATAAAGCCCATCTGTTGTTATGATCAGAAAACTGCTCTATGAAATACTTGCCATTATTGTTATTGCCTGTGGTCTTTGCTGCCTGCCAGAGTTCCGGTACAACAACCGGCCAGTCGGATAATACAGCAGTGAGCTCCTCTTCAGACACTGCGGCGGTAGTTACTTATTCCGGGACCCTGCCATGCGCCGACTGTGAAGGCATTGTTACAGAACTCACACTCCAGAGGCGACCGGAGAACCATTTCATTCTGAAAGAAACCTACCAGGGGAAAAACCAGACATTGCCAAGCCAGGGTACCTATACCATTGTGCATGGAACCGCGGTTGATCCAGGAGCTACCGTGATCCATCTGAATCCTGATAAGGACAGGAACCTTCAGCGCTATTACCAGCAGGTAAATGACAACGAATTGCTCCTGCTGGATGCTGAGCAGAAAACTATACAAAACGGGCGTAATTATACCCTGAAAAAGGTGCTTTAGTATGTAAAGATGATAAAAGGGGTTTGAAACGCCGTTTTAAAATAAACCGGCGCCTGGTGTTATATCAAAAAAGTCGCTTAAATTTAGCGGTGACCTGTGACCTTTTATCATTCTGACTTATTATGAATCGCATTCCGGGCTATCTGATTTTATGCTTACTCTTTTTTATAAATGCCTATGGTAAAGCACCGGCCGACAGCCTGCTGAAAGAACTCAACAAAACGATGGCCCAATCGGCTGTTTATGATTCCATCAAGCTCCGTGGAATTGACAGTATAAAAAGGACCAGGCAGGCAGCAGGCAATGATGTTACTCAACAATATCTTATTTGCAGGCAACTTTACAATGCCTACAAAGTATTCAATTTCGATTCTGCATTTACATATGCCCGGCAGCTGCAGGTGCTGGCGGAGCAGTTGCACGACCCGGTACTGATCACGGATGCACGGATTAAGCTGGGGTATGTGTTATTATCATCCGGCATGTTCACCGAAACGGCCGCCTTTATCAATACCATTGATCCGACCGGTGCGCCGGATAGTATCCGGGTAGAATTTTTCCTGATGAAAAGCCGCCTGTATTTTGACCTGGCAGACTATAACCAGGATAAATATTATACCCCGGCCTATATTAAGCAAGCCAGTATATATGTTGATTCCGCGCTTCACCTGGTGGCGCCCGGTTCATTTGAATATAAGTACAACAAAGGATTACAGTTATTCAAACTGGGAGATGTCACGGGAGCCCTGGCTATTTTCCCGAACCTGGATCAGCCCGGGCTTTCGGGCCGGCAACTGGCCATATCAGCCTGTACCCTGGGTTCCATATATGATGCCGCCGGTAACAAGGATACTGCTATTTGCCTGATGATCAGATCTGCCATTGCGGATATCCAGACTTCCACCAAAGAAACCATGGCCGCCTACAGCCTGGCCACCCTGCTTTTTGAAAAGGGCGATGTAAAAAATGCATCTCATTGTATTGAAAGGGCTATTTCGGAAGCCGTGTTTTATGGCGCCCGGCAAAGAAAAGTAATGGTAAGTAGTATTTTACCCATTATTGAGCATGAACGGATCAATACAGCAGAAGAAAGAACCAGGTCTTTGCTCATTTATGCCGCTATTGTAACCCTGTTGCTGATGGCATTGGTAATATTGGCCATTACTGTATTCCGGCAGGTGCAGAAACTCAAAACCGCTCAACGCATTATTACCGCCGCTAACCTGAAACAGCAGGAAATCAACAACCAGTTGCTGGAAGCCAATAAGATTAAAGAGGAGTATGTAGGTTATTGCTTTAATATTAATGCCACCTACATTGGAAAAATAGAGAAGCTGAAACAGAACCTTGAGCAGAAGTTAACCGACAATAAACCGTCAGAACTCAGATTTCTGGTAAATAATATTAACATCCGCCAGGAAAGGGAAGAGCTTTTCACCAATTTCGACCGGGTATTCCTTAAAATATTTCCGCACTTCGTGGCAGAATTCAATGCACTTTTTGACAAAGAAAACCAGGTGGTGCTGAAAGAAAACGAACTGTTGAATACGGATATCCGGATCTTTGCCCTGATCCGGATCGGTATCAGCGACAATGAAAAAATTGCCCGCATCCTGGAGTATTCAGTAAATACCATTTATGCCTATAAAACCCGGATCAAAAAGCGCGCACTAATCCCCAGTGAAGAATTCGAAACGCATATTATGAACATTAAAGCCCTGTAAAAAGCGCTGAAATCCTTCTTATGCTATTTATATATCAAATATTTATATGTAAATATAAGTATTTGAAATTCAATGATATTAGTGAGATAATTTTGGATTATTCGCCTTTATTTTCTATATTTTGATTGTAAAACTTGTTGACCTGCTGATTCATTTTTTACTTTGGATCAGTAGAATGATAATACCAAAACTCTAAATTCTAACTGAGAACTAAAAACCACTAAAAGAAGACAGAACGACCAGGGTCGGTTCAAAAAACAAAGATTATCCACGTTGACAAAACTGCCGGGCATACCCGGCAAGCAACGCCTTATTTTCCGTTCACAAAAAATTTAATGAAAAACATTTAATCCACGGGAGCAGTATATACGACTGCTCAAAAAATCCACTTTATGTTTAAAACAAGATCCATTAAGCATCTTTTTTTGTGCACATTAATGTTGGCAATACAAGGCATTGCCGCCGCACAAAATAAGACCATTACCGGTAAGATCACGGACAAGAACGGGGTGGCTATCCCGGGCGCCACTGTTCAGATAAAAGGCACTAAAAGCGGGACTTCCGCCGATGCCGAGGGAGCTTTCAAGGTATCTGTGCCTCCGGAAGCGACCGCGCTGATCATCACTTTCATCGGGTATACTGCCCAGGAAGTGAGCATTGCCGGCAAAACAAATGTAAACGTACAACTGGTACAGGAAAATACGACCCTTACGGATGTAGTGGTAGTAGGTTATGGTACCTCCCGTAAAAAGGATATTACCGGCGCTATTGCCCAGGTGAAAGCCGCCGATTTTAATAAGGGTATCACCTCTGCCCCGGATCAGCTGATCCAGGGTAAGGTATCAGGTTTGATGATATTGAATAACAATGGCGCTCCCGGCGCCTCCGCCACGGTAAGGATCAGGGGAGTATCTTCTGTTCGTACCGGCAACCAGCCACTGTATGTGGTGGACGGAGTTCCGCTGGACGGCCGTGTAGCACGCCCTTCCCTTAACCTCACCGGGTTAGGGCAAACGCCGGACGCCAACCCGCTCAACTTTATCAACAGCAACGATATTGCCACTATGGAAGTATTGAAAGATGCTTCTGCCACCGCCATTTATGGCTCCCGTGGCTCAAACGGCGTTATCATTATCAATACCAAAAAAGGAACGGCTGGTCCTACTGTAGTAGATGTTAACTATTCCGTGGGCATGAGCAACATCATGAGGAAACTTGATGTGCTGAATGGGGATGAATACCGTGCC
>NZ_DATCRD010000319.1:0-11305 GCF_036569185.1 Chitinophaga sp. | reverse complement strand
CCGGTTTTATTGGCATTAAAGGAGATGTTACCAATCTCAATGACCTGGATAATATATTCAGGAAAACCGCTGATAAATTTGGTAAAATTGATGTATTGGTAGTGAATGCAGGCGGCATTGTGGATGGATTTCCCCTGGCTGCCATCAGCGATGTTACAGAAGAAAATTATGACCGGTACATGGATCTGAATTTAAAAAGTGTCTATTTCACTGTACAAAAATCGCTTCCGTATTTAAATGACGGTGCTTCCATCATACTGATCGGATCGAGTGCCGCGCATCGTGCAGTGCCCGGCATGGCTATTTACAGTGCAGCAAAAGCAGCCATCATATCATTGGCCAAAGGATTATCGCTGGACCTGTTATCAAGAAAAATACGCGTGAATACGCTTTCGCCGGGTTCTATCGACACGCCTGTTTTTGGAAAAATTGTACCACAGGAACAAGTGGAACAGGTGAAACAGGTTTGGATAGATATTACGCCTGCGGGCAGGCAAGGGCTTCCTTCCGACATTGGCAACGCCGCTGTATTCCTGGCATCGGATGATTCGGCTTTTATAGTTGGCACCGAAATACTTTCTGATGGCGGTCTTACTAACATCAGCCTGATGAAATAATTATTCCTGTAAGTTATTCCCGGCGTGTACAAAGCGCCGGGAATAACCTTGCATTGCACGGTTAGGCGTTCATGATCTTTATCCAGCTTTTCACAATACCCTGAATATTTGCTTTGTTGTCTTTTATTTCCTTCATGGAGTGAAGCTTCAGATAGGCTTTGCCTTTAGGCGCTGGTTCAAGCAATCCGCTTTTATCTTTTATTAATTCGCCTTTGTGGAAAATGAAAACAACATAGTCCGTTATTCTTGGGTTCATGGTGGCCATTGGCTCTTTATAGTCAAAGCTGGGGCCGCCCCATTTTACGTCTTCTTCTAAATCGCTGCTTGCACCGCGAATTATTTTTATTGCTTCTTCAATTTCCGCTTTCATTGGGTGTTTGAGTTTGGTTACAAACTCGTCTATTTTGTTTGCCATACTCATTTATTTACTTTTTGATTTTGTAAATATTGAAATGATTGCGCTAAAAAGTATACCGGTTACAAGCCCTTCTATGACGCCTGTAATCATGTTATACTTAATCCTGGTTGGGAATTTGCGTAGGATCCATAAAAAATATTTCCCAGGTATGCCCGTCCAGGTCTTCTATCCGCCGTAGTTGCATGAAACCGTAATCTGTCATAGGCATTGGTTCTGTTCCGCCTGCCTTTAATCCATTTTCAACAATTTCATTTACCTGGTTTACACTTTCCACGGATAAAGCAAATAAGCCGGCAATATGGCTTTTGGTATCGGCTATTGGCTTCTTCGTAAATGTTTTAAACTTTTCATGGCTCATAATCATCACGAAAATGGCGTCGCTCCAAACCATGCATTTGCCCTGGTCGTCGGAAAACTGCGGGTTAACTACAAACCCAAGTTGGGTATAAAAGTCCATTGACTTTTCAACGTCTTGTACTGCTAAGTTGATAAATACCTGTTTCATTTTTTTAAAGTTTAATATTGGCTACAGATGCAAAGATGAAAAGGTAAAAATGAAAAAACCTTTACAAATGTTGAGAAAGTCAGAATTTATTTGCTGTAACCAAAAATCCGGCTTAATTGAGTGGGAGTAATACCAAGATAGGCGGCAATCTGGTGTTTCTTCAGCCTTTTTACAAGGTCGGGGTATTTTCGTAAAAAATCGGCATAACGGACCTTCGCCGAGTCGCTTCGCAGCGATACTTCATAGGGCTCTTTATCTATCACCCAATGCTGCTCCAGGTAGCGAATATAAAATGCAGCTACATCCCCAAATGTTGAAACCAGTTTTTTAAACTCATTGTAATTATATTCAAGGACGGTGGTTTCTTCAAGTGCGATAATATCAAACAAACTTGCTGAGTGTGTTAATGTTGCGGGAATTGAGCCGGCAATCCTACCTTCCGGGAAAAAGTATTTGATAACCGTTTCTCCGTTGTCGTTAAAGTAATACTGTGCAAAAAGCCCTTTCACAACAAATGCTACCCGTTGAGGAGTTTGCCCTATCCGTATAAAGTAATCCCCCTTCTCATAGGTCTTCTCTACGAGCAGGCGCTGCCAGGCATTTTCGGCTTCGCCTGAAAGATCAGTGTAGGTCCTTATTTTTTTAAAAAATTGTTCAGCAGCCATTGGGTTGTATTATCTGACGTGTTTACCACTGGTTTCTCAAATATACAAAGGTTATTTGAATGGCATATATTTGCAATATCTGATCTCAAAATAAAAACTATGTGGTCGCATCTTTACTGGTACTACGAAATACGGGGTAACAATACTTACAGCGAAAAGTTATTGACCAGTGATGTTCTTAACGTTTTGGAAAATACAGGAAAATTACGATCTACAGGCAACCAGCAATTCTGTAACATAGACCCCTTCCCCTGGATTAGTGTTACTGCTGTCAATTCAGATAATGGTAATTATGGCAGCGCCGCAGATTTTAACAGTGAATGGGTGAATTTGATCGTTATAGTCGGATCAAAATCCAATCCGGAAAATGAAAACCTGTATGTTAGTATGTTAACTGAGATTGCTGAAAAAATAAACTGGGAATTAATATTAGAAGAAGATGATGATGGTAATGAAAATATCGTTCTATATACATCTCATCTGATGTAGCAGTCTGCCCATATATGGCGGAGGAGAATAACAGCAGCACCGCACAAATCGCCGGCCCTACACCTTATTTCATCACCATCTATTCAACTTGTTTATCCAATAATTCCAGTATGTGCTCGTTCCGGATAATCATCATACCTTGCCGGTCTGATGTAATACCCTCTTCCAGCTTATATGTGTAACGGGGGCGTGCATTGTCCATAACAGTAGGCATATATGCAAAATGGATGTCAGGCCGCTCTTTCAGGGCTTCTCCTACTTCAATAATATGTGTGGATACAATGAACAGGCATTCACGGTAACCGGCAAATCCTTCCGTTACGGTAAGTGTGCCGTCGTAAGCATCTTTTACGTTGGTACCTTTAAATAGCTCGTCAAATAACAGCAGCAATCTTTTACCACTCGCTGCTGCTTCGGCAGCTTGTTTTACGCGTACCACCTCTGCATAAAAATGGCTGTAGCCAAGCCCGATGTTATCTGCCACGTTGATAGAAGAATACAATCCCTCCCTCACGGAAAATTCCATCTGTTCCGCTGCTACCGGGAAGCCCATGTGCGCCATATAGAGGCCGATACCTACAGATTTCATCAGGGTGGATTTACCCGCCATATTGGCGCCGGTAAGGAACATTATATGACGTTGCTCCTGTAACGATAAGTTGTTTCCTACTGCCTTGTCAATACAGGGATGACACAGCCCTGTCACTGAAAATATATTCTTCTCTGCCGGCAGCGCCACTGCATAATGGAATCCCTTATTACGCGCCACCCTGCTTACCACAATGTTTACATCTATCTCATAGATAAACGAAAGCAGTAACTGCATTTCCTTTTGCAATTTTGATTTTAAAAGATGATCATAATATGCCAGCGTACTTACAGGTAACGCTTTATAGATGTCTATATTCCTAAGTTTCTCCAGTTGCTTGTCCGATAGCAGTTCCCTGATGCTTTTCAGACGTAATTCATAGGGACCTGCACCTGGTTTGAAAGACTCCACAAAGTTATAACAGCGGTTCAGGGTAATGATAGTTGCCTGTAAACCCTGCATTTTCTTTCTGTAGGCTTCATCCCGGGTAAGCACTGATAATACTTTCTGGATATAAGTGCCTGCCAGCACAAGGGCTGCACTTTCAGGCGCCTGTACATCCAGGTATTCATGCATGAGATGAAGCTGTTGTACATCAAAAGGGAACAGGGGGTCCGCCTGTTGGAAAAAACTGAAAATACTGCTTCGTTCATTGATAGCAGCAGCATCCGTTAAGGGATGACGGAACATCTGATCCAGTAACTGTTCCCCGCCTCTTGTTCTAACCTGGTTGAATAAATGATATACAGAGTCGTGCCTGAACTTGCCTAAGAGATTCAGTTCGTCCAGCGTTTGTTTGTCTGTAATAAAGGCGGCAACGGTTTTTCCGGCTTCCGGTTGCTTCCTTCCATTATTCAGTATCTCCGGGATGCCTTCATTCCGGATGATGATCATGCCATGCCGGTCGGCGGTAATACCACGCTCTAGTTTGTAAGTATATTCCGGTACATGTCCATTCATGTGTGTAGGCAGGTAAAGGAAGCTGATGTTATCGGCTTCTTCCAATTCCTCTCCTGCTTCCACAATGTGAGAGGATATAACGAACATACTATTCCGGTTTGCCGCAAATCCTTTGGTAACAGCAACAGTAGCCTCATGTGCATCTTTTACATTGGTACCGCGGAACAGTTCATCGAACAGAACGAAGTAAGATTTACCTGTGCTTATTGCCGCTGCCACTTTTTTTACCCTCAATACCTCCATGTAAAAATGGCTGGCGCCAATACCGAGATTATCGGGCAGGTTGATGGTAGTAAAGATACCATCCATCACTGAAAACTCCATAGCTCCGGCGGCCACAGGAAATCCTATATGCGCTATATACAGGGCGGTGCTTAAAGCCCGCAGGAAGGTGGATTTCCCTGCCATGTTTGCCCCTGTGAGAAAGATTATGTTGCCGGAAGCATTCATCCTGATATCATTGACTACCGGCTCTTTCAGGGAAGGGTGGTAAACGCCGGCTATATTTAATTCACAGGTCCCTTTATCCAGCGCTTTGGGAAAAACAAATTTTTTCTCTTTTGCGGTAGCAGCTACAGACATGTATACATCAAGGTAATAAATATGGCCTAACAGCTGCTCTACTTTCTCTCGCTCACTAACCCTGAACAAAGCATCGTAAGCGGTTGCAGCGCTGTAAGAAAGTTTTCCTTTAGAATGTTCCCTCAGTACAGGCTCAAAAGCTGGATAATTAATCAGCATTGCTATTGATTCACGCTCTGTATCATACGCTTTAATATTCCGTATCTCTTTCTTTTCTACAAACTCGCTGGTTAAGCGGATAATTTCAATAACTGCACCCACGCCATTCTGTATTTCTTTTTCACCAAGAGCAGCCTTACCGGTTTTACTCTTCATGTTCTCTTCAGTAACACTTAAATACTTTTCTACTGCATCAAACAAGGAGGCGTTATATGGAAAGGAAAGAGATAACTTTCCAAAACTTTCAATAATGCTACTGCGCCTGTTAATCGCTTCTTTATCAGACAAGGGATTGCGGAATATTTCCTGCAATAATATTTCCCCTCCATGGGTATTTGAGCGGTTGTAGATATCATAGATCCCACGGCTGTTCCTTTTTCCAAAGATCTCCAGGTCATCTATTGTCTGATCATCTGTCTGCAATAAAGTCATTTTCTATATTATTAGTTTCTCTATTTATTTTTTCTTCTTACCAGCAGGATGATCCCTGCCAGTAATATGATTGCAGGTAACACCCACATATATACGATCCTTTGTACATAAGCATTGGCTTCGCCTACTCTCAGCAAAGTATCCCTGGGAGGGATATGGGTCATGGACACCGGGAACTTATTATAACATAGCCAGCTGTATACCGGCATCAGGAAACCGGCATTAGACAGGACAGGTAGTCTCATATTACTGGCAAAATCAGCGTCACCGGCCACAACAATCCGTTGTTCTTTACCATTTAGCTGTCTTGTTAGCTGGATAACCGGTGAAAAGGAAGTTGCTTTAACATCGCCATTTTCGGGGTTAAAGGGCGGTAAAGTGGAATCAATTACCAGGTCGCCGCGTTTCAGCCATACCCTGCCTGGTACAGTTGTGAGCAAAGGCTCCACAGTAAATGCGCTGTCAGTTGTATAGTTAATATCTGTTACCCCGGGTGTCATTACTTTTAGAGTATCTTTTCCTGACACCAGCGCCTTCGCTATCCAGGATAACTCTTTCTGAAGATGGCTACTGTTGGCAGTCAGATAGGGCAACACTTTATCAGGTGTTTCATCATAAGTGGGCTCCAGGAGCTGTCCATTGAGCAGCTGAACACCCAGTTGCTTTAAAAAAGGATTCAGTACATATTGTTTCCCGGGCTCTCCCATTATAAACAAGTTTCCTCCACGCGCTGTGTATTGCCGCAATTTGTTTTGTACGATATTGCTCAATTCCATTTTCGGATCGGCAAGTACCAGGGCGGAGCTGCCAGCTGGAATATCCTGGGTTTCCAGGTTAAGTGTATCTGCATCGTAGCCGGTGTTCACAAGCGCACCCCGACTGTATTTAGCGGCGGAATGCACGGCATACTCCCTGTTGCCGGTTTTATAAATGTCGCGCTGCAGCGCCCCTGTTACAAAAAACACTTTTGGTATTCCGGCCGGCTTCAGCAGCCGCTTAAATGCAGCGGAAACATTGGACAGGTCGGGCCAGAAAAAAGGGTCATCAAAGGTGCGTAACATTTCAGTTCGTCCCCTGTATTTTAACTGCATCACCAACCTGTATCCTTCTGGTTGCAGGTTGATGATGCTATGCATCTGCTCCGGGGATTTAAACATTGACAGATCTGCATCAATGGCATCTGCTTTAGATGCCGCCATTTGCCGGAGATCCTTATATATTACGCTATCCCGGCCCAGGGAATCGGCATCATAGTAATATTCATACTTAAATACAATCCCGGGTTTAAAACGCAGGTACGGTTCCCACATATTTACCATATAGTCCGCATTACGGGTCTCAGGCATTCCGCGTTCCAGTCCCCCGCCCAGTAAATTAGTATATAATGTCACCTCAAGCGTACTGTCGCCCATATCCTCAATCAATTGCTGCATCTCCCTGGGAATAGTATTACGTTTGGTAGCAGTTGTATCAAAATAAGCAGTGAGCAATGGCCTGGAGCTGAAATATCCCAACAATAATACTACTGATATCACAATTGTATACCTGCCCAACTTTATATACCAGGGCCTGTCGTCCCTGCCTCCCTGTAGTTTTATAAATGTGAACGCGACAAACATAGCCGCCACCAGTATAAAGTATATCAGGTCCCTGCTAATAATCAGTCCCTCCAACATTTTATAGATCCTGTTCTGAAGAGAAAGAAAGTAAGTGAGATCTCTTACCAGGTCATACCGCTGCCATATTCCACCAATACGGCTGAGTGCAAAAATGATAATGAATGTGCTGAGCGCGGAAACGATCTGGTAAGTGCTGAGTGAAGACATAAATAGTCCAATAGCTGAGTAAGCACATATAAGCAGATAAAGACCTAAGGCAGCAGACAATAACATTCCATAGTCAACATGCTTTATATTAATAACGCCTGCTATCATAAAAATCCCCAGTATGGATACCAGTATTACATTGTATAGTATAATACCCAGGTATTTTCCCAATACAATCTCCCACAGGCTTACGGGAGATGAATACAATAATTTAACTGATCCGTTGCTCACTTCCCGGCTGATGAGTCCCATAGTAAGTACAGGAATAAATAAATATAAATTACTGACCACGTTATAGAATACGCCTCCGAATATAAATATGGTATAGGTCAGGGCATTATCTCCCTTGAACTTCGGGCTGTTTTTCAGCATGATCTCCTGCCAGTTGGCCACTCCATACAACGGACTGCTGAAATAGATGGCGCACTGCAACCCAAATACGATCATTACAAACCAGGCAATTGGGGAGTAAAAAACATGACGCAACTCATTTTTTGCTATTTTGAATATTATCTTCATTGAAGTAGTGTTTAAAGTTCCAGCCCCGCGCCAACCTGCAAACGGTCGCTTATTTTCTTGTCCTCCTTAACAATAATACGGTGCCCAGCAGCAGCATTATCCCAGGCATTATCCATACATATATTACTCTCATCACTGCAGCTCTGCCACCGCCAAGTAAAATTTTATTATCCCCCGGAAGCGGAATAGTGCCATAAACAGGAAATCTATTGTAGCTCAGCCAGCTGTAAAATGGTTCACCAGGTTGCGCTGTATTAAGATTGCTCATCAGATCGGCATCTCCGCAAACGATAATACGCTGCTCTTTGCCTTTTATACTCCTGGTCAGCTGGATAGCAACATTAAATGAATCCTGGCTGATATCACCTTCCGACGCATTAAAAACAGGTGCCACAGAATCAGCCACCAGTTTTCCCATCTTCTGCCATACCTTCTCAGGAGCCTGGCCTATCAATGGCTTAGTTAACAACAAAGGTTTTACTATAAAACCACTGTCTGCTACCTGGTCAATAGGTACAATCCCCCAGGTAATAATCTTCGCCAGGTCTTCATAGTAAATATTGTGTGCCCAGAGGTGCTTTACATAACGGAGATCAGGCTGATTGTTTAAATTGAAATAGGCCGTTGTCTGATAGGTTCCCACCTGGTCGGGGGTCTCATTCCTGGACGGCTGCACCAGTTGCCCTTCCATCAGCTGTACACCTAACTGGCGTAATAAAGGATTCACCACATACTGTTTCCGGGGCTCACCCATAATCAGCATATCTCCACCATTATTCAGGTAATGCCTGAGCTTACCCAGCACCACAGGATTCAGATCCATCTTAGGATCCGCAAGTATCAGCACGGTAGTTGCAGTATCTATATCTTTGGTAGCCAGGTTCACTGTATCAAGATCAAAGCCCAGGTTTACCAGGTTTCTCAACCTGGAATATTCCCGTTCCCCTCTTTTATAAATGCTGCGTTCCAGGTTACCGCTCACAAATGTCAATTTGGGCATTTGTGTACCCAGTAAGCGTTTAAACGCGGCATTCAAATAAGGTTCTGTTGACACCACTTCTATTTCAGATGGAAGGGTAGGCAGAATTCTCAAAAAAACTTTTCTTCCCTGGTATTTCATCTGTGCTATCAGCACATAGCCCTCCGGTTCCAGGTCTGCAAGCTGACGGATTTCTTCCGGTGACTTGAACATCGCCGAGTCAACCTGGTATCCCTTCGCCATTAATCCCGCTATCTGCTGCAATGTTTTGCCGGGAAATTTCTTATATAAGATGCTATCGCCAGGCAGAACTGCATAATAATATTCATAGCTGAATTTAATATCCGGCTTAAAACGTATGTACTGCTCCCATAACGACAGGTAATTATTACGGTTACCGGGAAGCCCCATTGCAACATTCTGCGGGTTATCAAGAAGGTTTGTGTAAAGCGTCACTTCCAGCACGCTGTCACCAAGTTCTTTCACGATCTTCTGCGTTTCCGGCCTGATCGTATTCAGATACCTGTCTGTAGTGTCCAGGTAGCTGTTCCAGAGCGGCCTGGAGCCAACATATCCAACCAGCAGGCCGGATACTGTTACCAGGATATATCTCACCGCTTTTACATACCAGGGCCTGTTCTCACGCCCTCCTTTCAGTTTCAGCAGCGTAAATCCCACGAACATATATATGATGACCAGGTAATAGATCACATCTTTACTTCTGATTAGGCCATTTATCATCCACTCTGTCCGGGACTTAAGGGAAAGAAAATAGGTAAGGTCCCTTACAAAGTCATATTGTTGCCATAACCGCCCTACGGACATCAGTGCAGCAAGCAGCGTAAAACTGGCAATGGCAGACACGACGGGGTAAGTAGTGAGGCTCGACATAAAAAAACCGATGGCCGTAAGTGCTGACAATAAAAGATAAACACCGAACATCGCTGACAGCGATGGCCCATAATCCGGCGCCCTTAGATCGGCAAAGGCGTTAATAACAAAAACGGACATGATCAAAGTAAAGACCAGGTTATATACCGACAACGCCAGGAATTTGCCCAGTACAATCTGACGCAGCTTAACGGGAGAAGAATAGAGCAATTTAATAGTTCCGTTATTCAGCTCGCGGCTGATAATGTTCATTGTAAGAAGCGGAACAAACAAATACACATACTGTACTATGCTCAAAAAAAAGCCGGGAAAGATAAAGGCTGTTATTGAGTTGTTCACAACAAATTCAAGTTCGGGCCTTGTTTTGTAGTCCATCTCGGCGCCTCTGGCAATAGGGTACAAAGTACCTGTATACAGGAGCGCACACATTACGAAGAACGTAATTGTGAGAAACCAGGCCACAGGAGAATAAAAAAGATTAAGGAGCTCATTCTTCGCTATTTTAATGATCTGTCTCATTGAATACCTGTTTATGATTCTCTTATTGGGCAACCTGGATAGATAATTGCTTAAATATGTCGTCCAGTAATCCTTTGTCTGCGTATATCTCTTTCAGCTGCCACCCACCCATTACGCTTGCTTCTACCAGCCGGCCGGAAATATCATCATGATTGCCATCGAAATAAACCCTTGCCTGTTTATCTGTCAGAAACTCTGCCCCGGTGATCCCACTTATCCTTAATATCTCTGTTACGGATGGCGGATTATCCATCCTCATGAGCATAGACCTTGCCTGTACGTAGTTGTTAAACGCATCCATACTGTCAGAAAAAACAATCCTGCCTGATTCTATCATAATGATATCGCTGCAAAGGAGACCGATCTCTGAAAGAATATGTGAGGATAACAGTACGGTATGTGTTTCAGCAATCTCTTTTATCAGCTTCCTGGCTTCAATCAGCTGGTTTGGATCCAATCCGTTGGTAGGCTCGTCCATTACCACCAGTTTGGGTTTATGAATGATAGCCTGTGCGATACCTACCCGCTGGCGGTAACCGCCCGAGAGGTTTCTGATAAGCCGTGAACTGAAATGGGCAATACCACAACGTTCCTTCGCTTCTTCTACAGACGACCTGATTTTGTCCTTACTTATTTTTCGCAACTCTGCACAATAAACCAGGTACTCGTCGATGGTAAGATCAGGATACACAGGTGGTACCTGCGGCAGAAAACCTATTTCCTTTTTGGCTATTTCAGGCGCGTCCCTTAAATTAATATCATTAATGTATACCACCCCCTCGGTTTGATTGAGTGCACCGCAAATAATGTTCATTGTAGTGGATTTACCGGCGCCGTTAGAACCCAGCAATCCTATCACCCCCGGTTGTGCGATCTCTATATTAATATCACGTATGGCCCAACTGCTGCCATATTTATGAGAGAGGTGCTCTGTTTTCAGGATCATATTGCTGTTATTAAAAGTGGAATAATAAATGCGTAAACGCCTGGGATCATCTCCCGTTTTGTATAATATTTGGATTATTGGCAATAATGACCGGGGAAAACGGCATCAGGTACCTGGGGGAATTGGCCGGCAATGTAGCTAAAACAGTGGCGCCATCATCCGCTACCCTTTGCAGGGCTTTCGCCAGCGCGCCTTCCCGGTTCAATCTT
>NZ_DATCRD010000318.1:0-27114 GCF_036569185.1 Chitinophaga sp. | reverse complement strand
TCCGTTTTCGCTATGCGAGTATTTCGAAGCCATTTCACTTCCGCTTGCGGGCTGGGGAGATATCCTTAACGCATCTCCCGAATCAGCATTCCAGAATGTTACACCGCCGGTATGAACACCGTAGGTGTCATTGATTTGCTTTAAGTATTTGCACCAAACCATCCCCCCATTATCAATAATTCCTCCCTTCCAAACGGATAGGTCTGTGAAGTTCCATTTGGGAAAGGCCATGTCTTCCAGCCTGGTTGTTGCGCCGTAATTACGGGTAATATCCCAGGTTATTTTATCTCCTTTGATATTGAAATTCCATATTTCTTTAACCTGAACTGCATCTGTTCCGTAGGTGATACCGCTTAGCGATATCCCTTTCGGCGTTTTAGTTACTTTGATATCGCCGGTTTGATTGACAGATGAGACGGTTTTACTATCCGTAGTGATACCCGTGTATACACCTGATGGTGATATCGTATTTTTATTTTTCAGGTTCACCTGTTTAATAAGGCATCCCTTGGAGTAATCTACTTTGAGGGAAAGCTTTTGATCAGGCGTTGTAATGGTAATAACCCTGGTATCCGGGTTGTGCAGGATGCCATTTTGTGAAAAACATTGATCCGGGATCAGGATGAAACTGATAATGATTGCTGATATTCGCGTCATAAACGGGAGGAAATTGAACACCGGTTGCCAACAGGCATAAACGATTGTTTTGTAAAGTTAATAGTACTCTTCGGTCAGCCAGGCTGCACCAGCGAATTTACGCCCGAATATTAAAACCATTTTTATATTAAAAGGCCTTTTATTTGCACTTTTTGACGGCTATATAGCTTTCCCTAATGCTAATATCTGTTACTCGACCCTGACAGGCTGCTGCATAACTTCCGGGTAAACGCCGGATTGCCATCAACCGCCAGGCCCTTATCGGGATGGGAAGACCCCGGTATTGGCCTCCGGGGGCATTTCACAGGCCACTACTTATCTGCCGTTGCAATGCTGGCAGAAAGGAATAAGGATATGGCGGCAATACACCGGCTAAATTACATCGTTAACGAATTGTACAAATGCCAGCAGGCCCTTGGCAATGGTTATCTGAGCGCATTCCCGGAAAAAGATTTTGATACGCTGGAGAAAAAGTATGGAGGCGTATGGGCGCCATATTATACCCTCCACAAATTATGCAGGGGCTTTTAGACGTTTATGTTCGTACAGGTAACTGGAAAGCTTATGTGATGGTGGACAACATGGCAGCCTACGTTGAAAAAAGAATGAGCAAACTAAGCCCGGAGACCATTGACAAAATACTCTATACTCCTGAAGCCAATCCTTCTAACGAGGCAGGCGGTATGAATGATGTATTGTATAAGCTTTAGGAGGTTTCCCATCACCCAAAGCATCTGGCCCTGGCCAGGAATATGCTGGTCAATCATCATGCATACGCTAATGGTTCCAGCAGCGGCCCGCGCCCGAATGTCGTTACACCAACATCGCTGACGTCTGAGCTTTGGGGCGTACCTGGTCACCTCAGCAATACGATGACGAAAGAGATTGCAGAGTCGTGTGTATCACACAATACCCAAAAACTAACCGCTATGCTATTCTCCTGGAGCGGCGACGCCAAATATGCGGATGCCTACATGAATACGTTTTATAATTCAATAATGCCAATACAAAATGCCCAAAACGGGACAGTGGTTTATCATTTACCTTTAGGCTCCCCGCAAACAAAAAAAATTTTAAAAGACGATGATTTCCGGTGCTGCAAGGGCCGTCTGTTGAAGCATTTGCAGCATTGAATACCGGCATCTATTACCATAATGATTTAACATTATGGGTGAATATGTATATCCCGTCTCAATTAAACTGGAAAGCAAAGTCGCTTTCTCTGGAACAAAGCGGAAACTTCCCGACCCGGTTATTGAATTTACCTTCAAAGAGGCGAAGAAAGCAAAGCTTACTTTAAATATGTTAATACCGGGTTGGTCGAAAAAAATTGAGGTGTATGTCAATGATCAGCAACAAGTGATCAACGCCACCCCTGGCTCTTACCTGTCATTGCAGCGGGTATGGAAGAACAATGATAAGATCAGGCTGGTATTCCATTACGATTTTTATCTGAAGCCAATGCCCGATGATGAGAACGTTTTTGCCATTTTTTATGGTCCGGTAATGCTGGCTGCCGAAACGGCTGCTGAATTCATATTGAAAGGCCGTAAAGACGATATTTTAAGAAATATAACCCCGACGGGCGACAATACATTCCGGTTGATAAACGGGGGAAAGACATTTGTTTTGCGCCCACTGAGCGACATCAATCAGCAATCTTATGGTGTTTACGCAACGATCAGGAATTATTGATCAGGCATAATGCTAAAAGTTCTGCAAAAGCATTAGTATTTAAAACCGATTCGTTTAATCAGCAAGAAAGTAAGTTATGGGCGCCCATTCTTGCGGATGTCTGCTGATTTATGAATTTATCAAAGCCGCTATATCACTATCCTGATGCCCGCATTAATTTACCGGAACTTTTTCTGCATCATACCAGTTAACGGTCTTATGAAGTATCTCCTCAAATTTAAAGATATCGTCGAGTGTCATAATCTCTGTTCTTGTTTCTTTCTTTTGTTCATCAAAGGTACCGATATATTTTCGGGAACTGTTGAAGTACAACCTGCATATTGTTTTCCGGTTATTGTCGTCCAGCAGTATGGCGAAATAGGATTGAGCATCCCGGTATGCTACCCTGGCTGGCTTTATTATCTGGCGAAGAATTGTTTTTACAATCATATAACCTTCTTTTTCCTCTTCGGTGGTTTCAATTACCGCGCCCTTCTCTTCGGTAATGACTGGGGCTAATTCCTTTTCGGGATCAGACGGCGCCGCCTCATTTTCCTTTAATGCAGATTTAAGCCTTTCAGTGATCAGGTCATTGATGTATTGTTGTATCGACTTTTTAGTAAGAGCGCCGAACTGCTCCACCATTTTTGATGTTAACATTCCCTTGTATATCTGCCTGGCAAAGAGTTTAATCAATCCTTCAGAAGGATTTTGAAACTCCATATTTATCAGCGTTTTGAGCTCATTCATATATTTTAGCTCGCTCGCAGTGGTTTGGATACTTTCCAGGTTGAAGTATGACTTGTGGAATTTCTTTAGTTCTTCGATCTGGTTGTCTTTTATATCTGTAACATTAAATTCAAAGAATGGCTTGTCATCCATTTTATTCTGTTCAGCAAGGTCTGTATAAAACCGGTAAATTATTCCATTGGATAACAGGCCGAACTTAGCGCTGGTCGTATGAAAATACCGGAAAAGCTGGGAGTTATGCGGATCCAGGCTTTCACCCCAATGCTTGCACTCGATGAGTATAGAAGGTTTACCTTCTTTCAGGATCGCATAATCCACTTTCTCACCCTTCTTGATCCCGATATCCGCAATGAATTCCGGCATTACCTCGAACGGATCAAATACGTCGTAACCCAGCACTTTAATAAAGGGCATGATAAAAGCATTCTTGGTTGCTTCTTCTGTTTGAATCTGGTTTTTAAGCTTTTCGACTTTATCGCCGAAGAGTTTTATTTCATCTTTAAAATCCATCGGAAATTTTTTATTAGTATTGTTGAGAATTTTATTATTCAAATCTTTTTCCCAGGGCATCAAGGCGTCGCATCTGTAAGTTCATGTGATGCAGTACCACTTTTTCGTAATCATTTGACTTATCGCCCAGCTTACTGAATAGTACCAGCATTTCTATGAACAGGAAAAACAGGATCCACAGGATCCAGAAACAAAATGCAACGGGGGAGGCGGATAACATTTGCTTCATGATCGTTAGCTCATCCAGGAATCCTGTGCTTGCCTTCATTTCCTTTTCCAGTGCAGGCTTTATACCGAGCAATTCATTTTCCCTCTGGGCCCGTTGTTGCCGCATAGCGCCAATGGTGGAGTCGAGGGAGGGTAGCAATGCTATTTTAGGATTTGGCAGCAGCGTAGATGCAACAACAACATCGCTTAATGTTTTCCAGACAGTAGAATCCCGGCCGGAAGTTGCCACTGTTTGCACGGGCACCCGTTTGGTGGCTGTTTGGGTAGTTTTTGCAGTTGTGGTGGGATGTTTACTGATATCCTGGATATAATTATCTCTTTCCTGTTCTTTTTTACTGATCGTGGTATCCAACGCGGCAATCTGCTTTCTTAATTCTTCCGTTTTTGAGGGTAGTATCCTGTCTACTTTCGCAGATACATAGGAAATCTTTTCGATCTCAATATCTTTTTCGAACAATATCTGGTCGATGATCACAGCGCCCAGAATGGACATCATGAAGGCCAGGCAACCCCTGAAAAACAGCAGCAGCCTGCTGGGATGAATAGATAAGACGATCTGCTTTTCAACCTGTATAATGATGATGGTTGAAAGTGTTCCCGCCAGGATGCAACCTGGCAGGCTGAGCGACAGGTAGCGATGCGCAAAAGTGAAACCGATAAAGAACCACAGGATGCAAACGATCAGCATAGCTGCGGTATACTTCTTCACGGATTTAAAGGCAGCTTCGCTGCAGTTTTTGAGGATGTTATAGTTGTATCCGGTGATGAAGCAGCCGAAACGGATCCATAGATGTTTCATAAGGCCCGGTTTAAAAATTTTTGTTCAGAATGATATGACCTGAAATTGCCGCAAGACCATTCCTGAATCCACGGGTATAGCTGATAATGATGCCATGCGCAACGCCCTCGTTAAGCTTTGCCTGCTCTTCAATTTCTTTGACCTGGCTGATATGGCTCTCGGCAATTTCCTTCTTAACAACAAGCTCTTCTACTGTATCTATCATTCCACTTCTGCTCCTGCTTGAGATGTGGAAATTGATTTGCCGGATAAAGTCTTCATAAAACGTTTTTACCTTCCGGATAGATCTTTCCAGGTCATTCTTCAGCGCAATCACATTTTGATTCAGATGGGTGGCATCGGGATTTATCAATGCATCATTATACCCCTTGGATTCATAATTCTTGTCGAGGAAATCGTATAGAAGATGAATTCCACCATTGAATGGCGCAACGGGTTTTTCAGCGGGTGGCTCTTTTTCCGGTGCCTCTTTTTCAATGAAGGTAGTTTCCGGGATATCGGGTATAGCTTCTTCGATTGCCAGGGTATGGGAATGACCATTTTGGCGTTGCCGGTTGAAAATATCAAATAAGCTCATAGATATTTTATTAAATAGTGATAGTAGGTACTTTGTATTTATTATGTCCTTTGTTATGACAAGACTCGCAAAGCGTAATGAGCAAATGACCGGGATATTCCCATGGGAGGCGGAATTTCTGCTCGCTGGCTATAAAATGGTATTGGCGGTGATGCACCTGCAGATCTTTATCACTACGGCAGTGAACACAGCGGTGCATGTCGCGTTGCAGTATTTCCTTTCGTTTCGTTTTCCAGTCGGGGTGGAATAAAAGTGCACCATAGCTGCCATGTGATTTAGTATTCAGGAAGTCCTGTCCCTTAGGTTTTGCAGGAGGGGATTTTGCAGTCATATCTTCCCGGATATACCTGCTGTAAGATTGATCTCCGTTAAATTGTAAATATTTATATGGCGTATTGTTTGGAGTTGTCATAATAATACAGGTTGATGTTTTATAGTATAGTTTCAATTGTATCCGGTTTACTGTTCCCACTTACAAAGAGTTCTGGTTGTCATTGCTTCTTCAAGGTGAACGCTGATGATCTGATGTTTGCAATTCTTTAATCCAGGGCATTTTGAATTGTAATGATACCTTGTGGCAGCTTTGCTGTCGCAGATATAGACCGTTATCTGGTTGCAGTGAATGCCACTTATAAGCAGCCAGGCATATAGGAGTTTCATGGTGTAATGATTCAGAGGGAAAAAAGGGTTACAAAAGGATGGCTATCGTTTAACTGGTATGGCAGGGTTTACAACAGGTTAAACAACCATTCACGTTTCGATAATGCTTCCCTGCTTCACGGACCGCTTCCTGGCAGGTGTCAAATTCTCCCAGGTAAGTCCGGCTATACATCATAGCAAAGTATTCACAGGTATTAACATGAACTTCATGATCGCCGTTAGGCTGGGCGTTATTATTTACATAATATAGCTGTTTCATGGTATTGATTTTAATGTATAAGACAAAAGTATATTCCACTGATCTTCTTTTTTTACGGGAAACCGTAATCTGTTGCTGCAGTAGAAATTTTTGAAAAATGGATGTTCAATGTATATTTTCCGCTGATCCTTTCAGTACGGGAAACCGTAAGCTGCAATTCTTTCCCATACTTAACTTGCGGGAAATATTCATTCCGATTATTCAGTTCTATAATCTCACTTATGGCGACACTTTTTATTGATTAC
Organism: Chitinophaga sp.; assembly: GCF_036569185.1. Classification (GTDB taxonomy): domain Bacteria; phylum Bacteroidota; class Bacteroidia; order Chitinophagales; family Chitinophagaceae; genus Chitinophaga. The sequence goes on along the minus strand of NZ_DATCRD010000318.1, from coordinate 20,755 downwards.
CAGCAACTGGTCATGCACGCGTATGAACAAAAAAAAGTAAACAATGCGTTACCTCACGGATTGACGCATCTCACCCCTGCGAAACTCAAAGATGAATGTGTGAAAAGATGTACCAAAGAAGTAAGCAGGCGTGATGAAAAGGTTATCAGGGATTTCTGTGGTGATTTGAACGAATCGAGAAATTATTATACCATTCTTCAGCGATGCGACACAGATAAGTTCAGACCGCTGGTGAATTACCTGAAAGGGAAGTCTGAAAATACGGAAGAGAAAAATATCGAGCTGTTGGCCTGGTTGATTGACTTTCCGGACCGCCCCTGGAAAATAGGAAAGCAGATTTCCGGCGATGGGGACATAAATGAAGAGCTGTTGTTGAACGAGGCGGCCCCCGTAACAGGAGACCAGACAATAGTACGGAGCCCGGCGACCTTCCTGCTGGCAGCCGGAAGCGGTGAGCCGATAGAAACCCAGGTAACTCCGGGCATCCCGGGGGAAAAGAGCGGAGGCAATAAAACAGGGAATCCCGGTGATCAGAAAATAAGCAGGAAATCCACGAAAACGCTGGTAGCCGCGGTTATGTTATCGCTGGTGCTGGGCACAGGCAGTACATGGTGGTGGAAAGAGAAAAATCACACGGGCGACTGTATGTATTGGCGGGAAGATCATTACGAACCTATCGCCTGTAATGAGAAAATACCCAATACGGTGATCATAGCGCTGGATGCCATAAAGCTGAAGAGTTTCAGGAAAATCACCAGGCCGGACACCATCAGCTACCAGGCCATAGGAAAGGTATGGTATTCCAAGATTGATACGAATATGGAATACTTTACGTCGCCGGGAGAGCATCCGGTGATTTATGGCCGTCAGCTGAAGCCAATTACCGCTTACATTATAGATAAACATATTAAGCATATTCTCACAGGGGGGATCACGAAATAGTGTCAGTTAAACGCTTTATCAGTCCGGCGAAGAAATTCTCTACATAGGAGCTTAATTGCTCCTTTTTTTATTTTAAGCTCCGATTTTATCCGCGCAATACTTATATTTATTGTATATTAACTATGGCTGGTTTAGCAACTTTTGCCTGGAATTCCTGAAGACCCGATCCACGATTATTTGAAAACCTTTTATGAACAATGTAATAAGCAACCAAAATCTAATGTAACAATCTGATAACATTACCTTCTGTTAAATCAATAACAACATTTTTAGTTTTACGGCCTGATTTGCTTTTTGGGATCTGCCATTAATTTATTTTAAACACCACTTAACGAATGCTTATGCCACAGGCTTAGCGTAGCTCGTCATTTAATCAACAGCAACGACCAATTATCACTAATTAAACAAACAAATCACTTAAAGATTGCTTTATGAACAAAATCTATTATTGTAGGTTTTCATTACGGTTTCCTGTGAAACTGCTGGCTGCGATCCCATGCTGGATAGTATGCCTGTGCTTCGCCTGTTTGCCGGCGCTGGCGCAGGACAAATTCAGGGTACAGGGCAGGATTACGGACGACAAAAATCAGCCCCTCCCGGGTGTAAGTATTTCTGAAGTTGGAACGCGCAACGGCGTGGTGTCGGATGTGGAGGGAAATTACCGTTTGGAGGTTGCCAGTGGCAACAGTACCCTGCATATTGCATTTGTAGGATACGAAAGCAAGGAGGTAAATATAAATGGAGCACAACGCCTCAACCTATCTTTACAGGCGCAGCTCAAACAGTTGAATGATGTGGTGATCACCGGTTACGGTAAAACCAGCAAAAAGAATGTGATCGGGGCTATCAGCTCCGTTAGCCAGGGAGAATTTACACAGGGGATAATTGCATCCCCGTCGATGTTACTTCAGGGCAAAGTGCCTGGTTTAACGATCACGAAAAGTGGTAACCCCAACCAGAACCCCAGTGTGATACTGAGAGGACCATCTACCTTACGCAGCGGCGCTCAGGAGCCGTTTTATGTGATCGATGGAGTACCCGGTGCACCTATCGACATGGTAGCCCCGGATGATATAGCCAGCATCGACGTTCTCAAGGATGGGGCTTCCACCGCTATTTATGGGGCCAGGGCCGCCAATGGCGTAATTATGGTAACCACCCGACGCCCTAAAGCGGATCAGTTGCGTATTGCCTATAATGCTTATGCGGGCCTTGAAAAAGTATCTAAAAGACTGGAGGTGCTTACCGGCGATGAGTTACGCAAATACCTGGCTGATAATGGCCAGGCGCTTGCCGCGGTAAACAACAATGTATATCCGGGTACTAATACCCCGGTAAATACCGACTGGCAGGATGAGGTGCAGCGCGATGCCGTTTCCCATAATCATAACCTGTCGCTCATGGGTGGTTCAAAAAGTACCACCTATGGTTTTAGTGTTAACTACCTCGACAACCCCGGTATCATCGAGGGCTCATCGCTGAAGAGAATGGGGATCCGCGCCAACATTGATCAGCGGGCTTTTAACGACCGGCTGCGACTGGGAGTGAATATTTTCAATTCATCCACCACACAAAACAATGTGCCTGATGCGGTGTTGTCGAATATGCTTAACTACCTGCCTACCGTATTGGTAAAACAGCCCGACGGAAGTTATACAGAAGATTATGCGGGTACTGTCCGGGGCAGTAATAATCCCGTATCGCTCATTGACAATAACAGCGATGAAACAAAGATCAACAAGTTCCTGGGTAATGGCCTTGCTGAAGTAAAAATACTTCCCGGTCTTACCTATACGCTGAGCCTTTCCACCCAGCGCGAACAGGTAACGAGAAATGTGTATTATAACAGTTTGTCCGTGCTGGCAAAAGGGCTCAATGGTAAAGCTACCCGCCTGGCCTGGACAAACACCCGTAACATTATTGAGTCTTATTTTAACTACGATAAAACAGTAGGTAAGCATAATTTCAAGGTATTGGCCGGTTACTCCTGGCAGGAAGACCATAACGGCGACGGCTTTGGCGTAACCACACAGGGATTTGGCAGCGATGCGCTTTCCTGGAATAATCTTAGTCTCAGTAACCCGCCTCCCGGCACCGTGGTATTTGATAACTCCGCCACCAGCACGCTTACCACCCTGCGCCTGATTTCTTATTATGGAAGGATCAATTACCAGTATGCCGATAAATACTATTTACAGGCTTCACTGCGTAATGACGGTTCATCTGCCTTTGGTAAGAACAACCGCTGGGGTTACTTTCCTGCAGTATCGGCAGGATGGCGTATCAGCCAGGAACCATTTATGAAAAAGAACGACTTCTTTGATGACCTGAAGCTGAGGGTGAGCTATGGCGTGTCCGGCAACTCGCTGGGCTTTGATCCGTTGGCGGCGCAACTGCAATACAGCAACACGGGCCGTTATTATGATAATGGTAACCTGATCAATGCCATTGCTCCCGTACAGAATCCTAACCCCGACCTGAAATGGGAACGTACCGCTATGTTCAACGCCGGTATCGACTTTGCCATCTTTAAAGGACGGCTGAGCGGTGCGGTGGATTACTATGATAAACAAACGTCGGACCTTATCTGGAACTACCCGGTATCTACCACTCAATACATTACCACCACCTTGCTGGCAAACGTTGGGAAAGTAAGTAACAAGGGCGTGGAAGTAGTGCTGAACGCCGAACCGGTGAGCAATAAGAATTTCTCGTGGAAAACTTCCGTCAACGTATCACATAATACCAACAGCATCAGCGCACTTTCCAGCGGAAGGTTTACATTAAAAGACATTCCAACCGCCATCCTGGGTGGTAAAGGCCAGTCGGGTAACTGGAGCCAGAAAATACTGGAAGGGCAACCCATTGGTACATTTACCCTGTTCCATTACCTGGGGAAAGATAAAGATGGCGTGTCTACCTATCAGAAGGCCGATGGTACGGTTACTACCTCTCCCAGTATCGGCGACCTGATGCAGGCAGGTAATGCACAACCCAGCATCACTTATGGATGGAGCAATACCTTCACCTATAAGGGATTTGACCTGAATCTTTTTATCCGCGGGGTATCCGGCAATAAAATACTCAATGCCACCACCGCAGCGCTGAATACGCCAACAGATGCGAAGATGACCAACATCCTGAAATTTACAACAGGAGAGTCGTATAACGACAAAAACTCTTTCCTGATCTCCGACAGGTTCCTGGAAAATGGTTCTTACCTGCGTTTGGATAACCTGACACTGGGGTATACTTTCAGGATCAGGAGTAATTACATCAGTAAACTACGTATATACGGCAACGTTAACAATGTATTTACTATCACAGATTATACGGGTATAGACCCTGAGATTGATCTTGGTGGCCTTACACCGGGCATTGACGCCAGGAACTATTATCCTAAAACCCGGTCATTCATCTTTGGTCTGAATGCCATTTTCTAATTCATCTGACGGTTTAAAAATAAAGATATGAGCTATAAAAAAATCATTGGCATTTTCCTGCTTGCCGCGATGGCATTTACCGCCTGCAGCAAGCTGGATGTAGATGTAGAATCGAAATATACGCCTTCCAACTTTCCCTCCAACAACGCTTCCTATGCCGCGGCTATCGGAGCGGTGTATTCACAGCTGGCCAATACCAAATCAGGCGATGCCACCTACTGGATGAATGGCACCGGTTATAGTTACGGAGTGGATTACTGGATGTTACAGGAATTTTCTACCGACGAGGCCATTATCCCGGCCCGTGATGGTAACTACGATGATGGTGGAAAATACCGTTTTATGCACCTGCATACATGGGGCAGCAGTCATCCATATGTGATCAGTTCCTGGCAGTGGGGCTTTGGCGGCATCAATATTGCCAACAACGCCATCAACCTGGTAAACAGTTTACCGGCAGGGGATTATAAAACGACTTCTCTTGCGGAACTGAAGGCGATGCGTTCGCTCTTCTACTTTTTTATGATGGACCTGTACGGTAACATTCCCGTATTGGATACCTTCCCGGTAAACACGCTCCCGGCTACAAAACCGCGTAAGGAAGTATTTGCCTTCATTGAGAACACATTGAAATCTGCTTTGCCGGGGCTTACTACCAAAGTTGACGGCAGCACCTACGGGCGCGCTACCAAATGGCTGGCCTTTGCGTTGCTGGAAAAAATGTATCTCAATGCTGAGTATTATACCGGCACGCCGCGTTATACTGATGCAGTGGCCATGGCCGATAGTATCCTCCTGAACGCGCCTTATTCACTGGATGCGGATTACGCATCGATCTTTAAACCGGATAATGGCCCGCAGATCAAGGAAACCATTTTCGCCATCCCTTATGATGCCAATCTCATTCCGGGTTGCCATTTTACCCGTTTCTGCCTGCATCCTTTCCTGAAGGAGCGTTTTGACCTGCCGGCGGCATTTGGCCCCAGCGTGGCGCTGAGCACTATTCCCGATTTCTATGCTTACTTTAACCAGCCGAACGATGTGCGTAACAATACCTGGTTATCCGGTAAGCAGTATAACAAAGACGGCACCCCCAACATTGTTCATACCACCACCAAAACCCTGGATGCGTCTTCTCCCGGCGCTGATGCACCGACCGACTGGTGGGTGGAAATTTCACCTGCCTTAACGCTGAAAGCCGGTGGAGAAGCCAAGCTTGATGTAGGCAACGATTTGAGGGGCCAACTGAAAGGCGTGCGTTCCATTAAGTATTATCCTGATAAAAACGTGAATACAGCCACCCGTTTCCAGAACACGGATCTTCCGGTATTGCGCCTGGCAGATGTGATCATGATGAAAGCAGAGGCCATTCTCCGTGGCGCCGCGCCTACAGTAGTAAAGGGAGAGCTGCAAACCGCCGATGTGCTGGTGAACAAGATCCGCAGCCGTGCAGGTACCACCCCATTGGTGGGCACCACATTGCCTATGATCCTGGATGAGCGGGCCCGTGAATTTGCCTGGGAAGCCTGGAGAAGAAATGACCTGATCCGCTTTGGTAAATTTGAAGGCAAGTGGGGATTCAAACCGGCTGATAACGATGTGTTCCGCCGCGTGTTCCCTATTCCGGCAATAGAGCTGGCACTGAACCCGAACCTGGTGCCTAATCCGGGCTACTAAAAGATTCTTCTGAAAAAAAATAAATGATATAACAACCGCATTGACCGAAGGGGCGATGCGGTTGTTTATCTCAATAAAAATTATAAAGGAGAGTTGTTAAAAAAAACAAGTGTAAGTAACAATTAATTGTTACATTCAATTATCCTAAAAATATCTCTTTATGTTATGGACTTTACTCATTGGCGGCATTGCAGGTTGGCTTGCCGGTAAATTAATGCGTGGCGACGGATTTGGAGTGCTCATAGATATCCTGGTCGGTGTTGTTGGTGGTTGGCTGGGAGGCTGGTTATTCGGCAAACTGGGCATCCATATGGGAAACGGTTTTATTGGTTCCCTTATAGTAGCATTGGTAGGATCAGTGATCCTTATCTGGCTGGTGCGTCTTATAAAGGGAAAGTGATTGCTTCCCGAAAACTATTCGCCACTGGTTTTGTCAATACGTTTCCATTCTGCGTCTTTGCCGGAATTGTTATAGGTAACCAGCAACATACTACCATCGGCCTGTTTCAGTAATTCAAATTTTATAGGAGTTTCTTTCGTATAAAAATAGTTCTCCCTTAGCGCATATAGCCTGACGTCCGGAAGACCGGCTTTGGGGCAGCGTACGTACAGATCACTGCCTTTCATGGTAAAGATCATTTGCCATTCTTCGTTGTGTTTATAAGTGCCGGTATATTGCCGGAGTATCTTCTCAGATAACTGAATATCCTCTTGTAAAGGCTTACCCATAGCAAGCCTGGCTATATCGTTTGTTGCCATCACCCATTCACGGTCGGTCTTATAGCAGTTAAACAGGGTGATGACGCGGATGTCCTTTTCCGGGATATAAACAAAGTCCGTTTGGTATCCATCCGTTGAGCCGCTGTGCTCAATGGAGGTCATGCTATCCAGGCCAGATATGAACCATCCATAACCGTATTCCGATAAGCGCCCATCTTTTAAAGTAAATCGGCTGGTTGCCTTTTTCAGCAGCTCTTTGCTGATCAGTTTTCCATCAAACAGCGCCTGGTGCCAATGTAATAAATCCATGGCGTCGGACAGCAGTCCGCCAGCCGAATAGATAGAAGTGATCTCCTCTAACGCAGCATTTTCTATTTTACCGTTAAGCCTGGAATAGCCGGTGGCCAATTGTGATCGCCGGTTTGAAACCTGCCCGTAGCAGGAATGCGGCATGCCAACTACATTAAAAATGCGTTGCCGGATGAAATCAGGGTAAGTTAACCCGCTCACCTTTTCAATAATATACCCCAACAGGTAGTAATTGGAATTGCTGTACCGGTATTGTGTGCCGGGTTCAAATTCCAGTGGCTCGTCTTCAAAATAGGAGATGCCTTCGCGGGGGGTATAGTGTTCTCTTTCTTTTGCGGGATTTTTTATTTCGAAGTAATTTTTTATCCCGGATGTATTCGTGAGCAGGTGCTCTATTGTTACCGGGTAGGCTTTGATCGGGAAATCGGGTATATATTGCTGGATAGTATCATCCAGGCTGATCTTATTTTCTTCTACCAGCATCAGGATAGCGGTGGCAGTAAATGGTTTGGTGAGTGAGCCTATCCGGAATACAGCATCCTTCGTCATTTTTGTATTCTTTTCTACATTGTTTTTACCGATCGCCTCGTAATATAATATTTCTTTCCCCCGGGCTACAAGTACCACGGCTCCGGGCGCAATCGTAAAAAGACGGGTGTTTACAAATTTACTGATCCTGTTTTCCGGTTTTTCGGAAAGCGCCGACTGGCCAAAACCGGATACCATGCCCAGGCATGTAAAAGAGATCAATAACAAAAACAAAGATTTTACCATGTAATTAATTTGCCGGTGAATGTAGGACGAAACCAGTAATGGAAGCGGTAGAATGGGGCCATTACACCTCTCAAAAACCGGATTTGAGCATAAATCAGGTCATTGAGTATACTTCCCGAAGGGAAATTCAGTGTATTGTGGTACATTTCTGACAGGGGTCATTAGCTCAGCAATCCGGCCGCTAACCTTTTTGTTAGTGTAGTGGTATTTTTCTGTTGTTTAATAATGAGTTACTTTTCACCTGAAATTAGATGTATGAAGAAGATAGGATTTTTATCATTCGGGCATTGGTCTAACCATCCTGCCTATAAAACCCGTACCGCAAGCGATACGTTGCTGCAGTCTATTGACCTGGCTGTTGCTGCAGAGGAAATCGGTTTAGACGGCGCCTATTTCCGGGTGCATCATTTTGCAGCCCAGCTGGCGTCGCCATTCCCTTTACTTTCGGCTATCGGCGCCAGAACAAAAAAAATAGAAATTGGAACGGGGGTAATTGATATGCGTTACGAAAATCCCCTGTATATGGTGGAAGACGCCGGGGCGGCCGACCTGATTTCGGAGGGGCGGTTACAGTTGGGAATCAGCAGAGGGTCGCCGGAACAGGTAATTGATGGCTGGAAATATTTTGGATATGAGCCGGCGGAAGGAGAAACCGACGCAGATATGGGTCGCCGTAAAGCGCTGGAATTCCTGGATAAGTTAAAAGGGGTGGGGTTTGCCCGGCCCAACCCGTACCCAATGTTTCCGAACCCACCGGGCCTGCTGCGCCTGGAGCCACATTCGGAAGGTTTGCGGGAACGTATCTGGTGGGGAGCCGCCTCCAATGCCACGGCTGTTTGGGCGGCCGAAAATGGAATGTACCTTCAAAGCTCTACGTTGAAACAGGATGAAAGTGGCAAGCCTTTCCATGTGCAACAGGCCGAGCAGATCAGGTTGTACAAGGAAGCATGGAAAAAAGCAGGGCACCAACGGGAGCCAAGGGTGTCGGTAAGCCGGTCTATTTTTGCACTGGTAACCGACCAGGATCGCTATTTCTTTGGCCAGGAATCCGACCGGACCGATAAGATCGGGACGATTGAACCGGGCAAACGTGCCATTTTCGGAAGAAGCTATGCGGCGGAACCCGATCAGCTCATAAAAGAACTGGCGCAGGATGAAGCTATCAGGGAAGCGGATACCATACTGCTGACAATACCCAATACATTAGGCGTTGACTACAATGTGCATGTGCTCTCTTCTATTTTAGCGCATGTTGCACCTGGATTGGGGTGGCGTTAATGCAGGATATTCGCTGAGAAGCTGGGAGGTCCGCGGTATTGTACTGCATCACCCGGATGTGGAAAAACATGGCTTTCAATACTTCGATTTCCAGTTTGATAATAAAGATATCATCGCGGTATTGAGAACTGTTTTTGACGATGAAGAGAGTGAAGCGGATAATCAACATAATGCCAATTACCTTACATTTCACCGGATCAGGAACTTCAGGAATTATGAAACCCCTGCAGAATGGCGGAAGCTATTGCCATGAACAGGCAGTAACTTATACCTGATATACGCAGCTATATCTGTAAGGGCTTCCTTGCCCTGGTCTATGACGCCTCCCATCTGCACGAAGCCATGTATCATTTTCGGGTAAAGCTTTTCCGTTACCTGCACATTCGCATGGCGAAGCTTTTCGGCGTAGGCCATTCCTTCATCACGCAGCGGGTCGTATTCTGCGGTGATGATAAATGTATCGGGCATACCCGATAGATCATCGTTGCATATAGGCGCCGCTTTGCTCCTGTCTTCCGTATAATACTCCCACAACTCAATACCTTTCTTTAAAGTTAAAACAGGACCTTCTGCAAATGCCTGCCAGGAAGGCGTATCAAACGTGTAGCTGGTGAGAGGATATATAAGTACCTGGCATACCAGTTGCTTCAACTTTCCTGCTACAATGGTAGCCAGCGTACCACCGGCACTGTCTCCTGCTACTGCTATGCGTTGTTTGTCTATGTCCAGTGTTGCTGCATGTTGCATGATCCATACAGTAGCCTCCACACAATCATTCAAACCATTGGGAAACGGGTATTCAGGCGCCAGCCGGTAATCTACCGAAATGATCACCACTCCTGATAAATTGGCCAGTTGCCGCAGGGGGCGGTCGTGCGAATCAAGACTGCCTTTGAAGAAACCTCCGCCATGAAAAAAGATTAATGCCGGTAATGCTTTTTTATCACCGGGCCTGTAAATCCTGATATTAATTGCCCGGCCGTTAAGCGCAATGACTTTGTTTTCAACTGCAAATACTGCTTCCTCTTCCCCTGCAAGGGGCGCCAGCTCTTCATAAGACGCTCTTGAAGCCAGCAGCTTGTTTTCAATGTGGGTAGCTTTAACAGACGCCATGTAAGTCAATGCGTCCTGTACCTGTGGTAAGATGTCCATTTTGTTATTTTTTGAAAACAAATTTCCATCGAAGCGCGATATAAGTAAAATAGCTTATTTTATGAGCGGTCATAAAAATAATTATAACTTTATTGCATGGTTAATCTGGAATGGTACCGGACATTTAAAGCCGTTTATCAAACAGGATCGTTAACAGCTGCTTCGAAGATCCTGTTTATATCACAGCCTAATGTGAGTCAGCATCTTTCTTTACTGGAAGCCCATGTTGGTAAGCCGTTATTTGAACGGAAACCAAAACTTGTGCCTACCGATTACGGTAAATTATTTTATACACAGGTTGTGGAGCCATTGGAAAAGCTGGAGAAAGTGGAATCGGGCTTTAATGCCGCAGGTCTGAAAAAACAGCCTTCCATTGTGCGGTTAGGTGTTGTACAGGAGTATTTCCAGGCTGTATTAGCGGAGAAAATAAGTACCATTGATACAAGCCTTGTTTTCTCTTTCGGGCGTACCAGAGAGCTGCTGGGAAAGTTGCAGAGAGGGGCGCTGGATTTCGTGGTAGCTACAAAGCTGGCCGATTACAGGCATCTTGTTTTTGAGCCTGTCCGCCAGGAGCATTTTATTATTGCAGGCAGCAAAGCCATTGATACTACGGAGTTTGATAATAGCCTCAGGGAGGAAGACTGGCAAAGCGCGGAAGCCTGGTTGGTGTCGCAATCCTGGTTTGCATATACCACAGACCTTGCCATCATTCGCAGATTCTGGAAAAAGAACTTCTTCAAACATCCGGTTATAAAACCATACTGCGTAGTACCGGATATGAACCTTATTTTAAAATCACTTAAATACACTAATGCCTTAACAATAGCCGCAGATTACCTGCTGAATGATGATTTGAAAATTATCTGGCATGGCAGGGTAGCTACTGAAAACATGCTGTACCTGGCTTATGATGAAACGAAGATGACATCGGAGCAGGTGGAGATGATGAAGCGGTTTTGTCAATAGGCTGATTTCTCCCTTGCCCCAAACCGGTAACTCACTCCTCCCATAAACACCCGGCCAGGTTGGGCCGGCATCAGATAATCGGTATAATTACCGATATTATCTATGGATAGTTTAAGCAGTAATTTTTCCTTTAGCAATGGTTTTTGAATAGAGAGATATAATAGCGTATATCCTTTTACAAAGATGTCGTAGTGATCGATGTACCCATTATTATCGATATCAAGGAAACCATACCTGCTGCGATAGCTGGCACGCAGGGAAGTGTGCAGCGCCCAGGGACGGAAAGTGTAATATACCTGCATAGTGGCCATATGCCTGCTCCTGTTGGGCAGGCCAAAGTAATCACGGGAACTGGCGGTACGGATGCCATGATCGGAACGTACTTTACTGTAGGCGCCTGTGCCGTTACGGATACTGTCTTCCACATCCTTGCTTTTGGCAACCAGGTACTGGTAACCGCCGGTTATCTTTAATCCCGGCAGCGGGCTCAGTTCCAGCGATGCTTCCAGCCCTGTGGTATAAGCCTTCCCGAGATTGAGATAAGAAAACAGCTGCTGCCCGTTCCGCATAATGCCTACCTGTTCTGTATTGATGAGGTGACGGATATTGTTATAGAAACCATTCACGGAAAACGTATAGCCTTCACAGATAGTGAAGCGGCTGCCCAGGTTCCATGATACCGATGTTTCTGCTTCCAGTGCTTTCATGGAAGCTGCATTGCTCCATACGGATTGCACCAGGCCTGCTTTCTTCAGGTCTTCCACAGCAGTGTTGAAAATATTGGCGCCCACCACGGTGTAACCCTGTGTAATGTTGGTGAATACCTGGTACGACTGTGCGTAAGTTGGCGCTTTAAATCCCTGTCCTACCGAGCCTTTTAGCTGCCACCATTTGAATGGGGTGTATTCCACACCGGCAGTGGGGTTTAACCTCCCTCCATAAAGACTGTTACCATCGTAACGCAAGCCTGCTATCAGTACGTATTTGCGGTTGGAGTTGAAGTTAGCCTGCATATACCCGAAGTAGTTCTGCTGATCCGGGGCGCCGGTCACTGTGTTGTTGCGCATATGCAGCAGTTCCCCGCCAATGCCGCTGGTGATGCCCAGGCGGTCCTCATACAATAGCCTGCTGCCCTGTACTTCCAGGCGCTGGATCTGTTGGGAGAACCTGTTTTCCTGCAGTAGCTTCCCGGTTTCTATGATCTGCACATCCTGGTTGGTACCATAATGGGTGAAATAATACCTGGTGAGTAATCGCGTATATTCGTTCAGGTTAGTACGTAAAGATAATGCCGCGTTGATATCTGTTTCATCCAGTTGATCGCGGAAGGGTTGTGTACCATAAGAGCGCGTCATGGTGGAATGTCGGCTGGCCGCTCTGGCGCTCAGCTGCAGGGTGTTACGGTTATCCAACTGCCAGGATGCACGGGTCTGACCACTGAAGCTGTGATAAGGCGGAGCCGTTTGTCCATCTTTCAGGTACCCGGTATTTACATTAAATCCATCTGTCCGGTAGTAATCTGCCGACAAGTGAATGGAGCCTTTTTTATGTGCGAAAGGCGTTTCCGCAAGCGCGCTGATATCAGCGGTGTTATAAGTGCCGTATAGGGCAGACAGTACGGCCTCCGGTTTGTGCACATGCTGCCGGGTGATGATGTTGATCACACCGCCTAATGCTTCACTGCCGTAAAGACTGCTGGAGGCGCCTTTAATGATCTCTATGCGCTCAATATGCTGTACACTGATACGGCTAATGTCGAAGTTTTCGTTGAAACGCCCCGAGAGCGGCAGGCCGTTGAGCAGTACCAGTACATAGGCCGAGCTGAAGCCCTGCATCTGGATACCAATGCTCCGGTTACCAGCCCCGAGGTCGCTTACAACGGCCATTCCGGCCTGTTCACGCAACACTTCATCCAGGCGCCTGCTACCCATGCGCTGAATGGTTTTGGCGTCTATTACAAGGGTAGGGGCCGCAACTTTTTTTATATCAATAAGGTCATCCGTTTTTTTATAGTAGTGGGAGTGCACATCAACGCCATTCAATTGTTGCACCTTTTGCAAACCTGTTGTGTCGGCAACAGTTGCAGCAGCATAAGTATTTCCTGTGAGCAGCAGGAATGCGGGAAGAATGAATCTGGTACACATTTGTTCTCTGGCGCTTTTAAGATCCCGCAAGATGCGGTATTCTGCACGTCATAGATGGAGAAAGTATTACCCGTTGCGGAAAGCGCCCTTCCTGCCTGTGAATCCCGGAGGGAAAAAAAGTTACCATAAACGGAAAAAGTGGATTGTCAGATATCGTATGACAAAGGGTCTTCCCGTATTCGTAAAAGAAGTTCCTCTTTGCGCAAATACTTTGAATGATCAATACTTTAATATTGCCTTGTTCTTGTATTCTGAAATTAATAACAGTACCATTGTCTGCAGCAGCAAACACCCATCACCAACTATTCAATGCCTGCCCGTTCAACATTCTCGGGGAGGAAACGCTCAGGCAGCGGAAACGTGCGCTCAGTCAACACGGACATATTGGTACCATCCAGGAAATGTATAGCCCAGATGGTATTACTCTGGGTTATTACAGCCTGAAATCGGAGAAAGGCGGCAGCGTCGTTTTCAGTAATCAGCAGCCATTTCTTCAGTTGAGCTATACGCTCAGCGGCAGTAAAAGTTATTATGTAAACAGCGGTAAAACAGAACTGGCCAGTATGGGCCGGCAGCAATACAATTATCTTTTCTTTCCTGAACAGGAGATCCAGCTCAGCTGGCAACCACAGGAGCCGCTGGAAATATTTGAACTGGGCGTAAGCCCGGGACTGTTACTCAACTTTATGCCGGAAGAACATCCCTTGTTTGATGTTTTCCAGAAAAGCGTACAGGATAATACGCCCGTTCCACTCAGTAAAAACAATCTTCCCTTGCAGGCCAACATCAGCACCATTCTTTTCGATATGCTGAATTGCCCGCTGGAAGGACGTTATATGCAGCTGTTTATAAAAGCCAAGACCATAGAGCTGCTGGCCATACAGCTTACGCATTATGAGCAGATGGCAGGCGTTTCCGCAAAAGATATTTCTCCCCGGAAATTAAAGAAAGAGGATATAGACAGGATGTACCTGGCAAGGGATATCATCACAAAGAATATTAACAGCCCATGCACGTTGATCGACCTTTCCCACCAGGTAGGCACCAATGATGCTTATCTGAAAAGCCATTTCAAACAGGTATTTGGTACTACCGTATACGGCTATCTGCAGAATATCAAAATGACACATGCCAGGGAGCTGCTGGCGGAAGGAAAGAGTGTGTCGGAAGTAGCCTATCTCTCGGGATATAAACATACCGCCCATTTCACCAGGGCATTCAAAAAGCATTTCGGGTTTTCACCGGGTATAATGAAAAGGTAAGCCGCACACCGACTTACCTTTTCTTTTTATTGCCATTTACCTGGCAACCCGGTATATCAGGTATAGCCAGAAAAGGCCTTTCAGAAGAAAGAAGATGAATCCCCAGAAGCCAAGGCGTTTCAGCCATTTGATCAATTGTTGTTTTCTGGATGCTGTTTCCATTATTCACTGATTATCTGGTAGATTTTAAAATCGCTGCGCATCGGCGCCGGTTTCCCTTCCGCCTTTGCTTTCGCCAGGTCTTCAAAGCCGCGCTTATGGCCGGCTATAAAGGCTTCTGATTTAGTCCAGTTTTTAAACGCCTGCTCATGTTCCCAGTAGCTGACGATGAGGTAATCATCTTCCGGTTTGGCAGGCCGTAATACATGCATGTTGATAAACCCCGGCATGGTGTCAATAGCATGCGCCCTGGAGGCAAACAGTTGCTCGAATCTTTCGGCATAATCGCTGTTACATTGTATGTAATTGATAGCTACAAAATGCTTGTTCATAGTCAGTTTATTTTTTTGATACACCAAAAGTAATATTGTCACTATTATGTCATGCGCCTAATTGGGAACATCATTTACCATATCGGGAAAATAACTGCGGAGGTGGTTTTTTCCTTTCGTGGTTGCTTTTTCTCCGGTCATGGTCACTGGTATTATTCACCTTTGCGCTATGCTGATGAAGAATTTTTTTTGGAAGATATTTGTACCATTTGCAGCTGCGTTGCTGATGGCTTCCTGTTCGGGCAAAGACAATGACGCTGTGCAACCGGCTGATGCCGCTGTTACTGTAAAGGATCTGGCTGCAGATACCGCCGCCTCCATGGGAAATGGCGTAGATGGAAAAGATAAGCGGCCTTTTTATACAGTTACCTTCAGTTTTAGAAACCAGCAAACGCATGTAATACGCACTGCAGCAGATTCTGCGAACTATCTGCTGAACGCTGACTGGGACATCGCCTTCTCCAAAGAGTATAACTCTTTTGTGGTGATCAATAATGGTAAGATAGCCGGAACGCCGGGTTATAAAGGACCTGGAGCAGGCGGGCTGGTAATTGTGGAACAGCCATTTGATAATGTTACCACCGCGCCTTCTGAAGAGGTGTTCGCGAGCCAGGGACTGGCAGGGGTGGGTTGGGATAATGGCAACGGCCTGGGATGGTTCTTCTATTCGCTGAATAATCATATATGCGTTCCAGTTAGAAACCGCACTTTCGTGCTGAAAACGGCAAACGGCAATTTTGCAAAACTGGAACTATTAAATATCTATAAAGGTAATCCACCGGTAGTGACAGACCTGTTCTGGCCGGCGCCTTATCTTACTTTCCGCTATTTCGTACAAACAGACGGTAGCCGGAATCTTAAAAACAGGTAAACATTCTCAGAAATTCCAATCATTATGATTTCGCATATTTCATGGCGGACAGCTATTGCTATGCTATTATCTGCCTGCTTCCTGGCGGCATGTTCCAAGGGCAGCAACAACGACACCGTAGATCCCGGGGGCACTGATCCCGGTGCTGTAAAAACCGGCGTTTACCGGGTAGTGAACCTGGTGGCTGATACTAATGCCACTTCCGGTGGCAATGCTGAGTCGCTCTATTACAGCCTGGAAGAAAATAAAGTGATCCCTGCTTCTTTGAAACAAACAAACAAATGGGATATCGTTTTCTATGGTATCTACAACAGCAGCATTTATCCCAATAACGGCGCCTCAGTTGGATCACCGGGATATGGAGGCCCGGGCAATGCCAGGCTGTATGTAGTCGCCGACCGCCAATTCGATGCACAGTATTATGATACCATCAACTTTAAGCCAAAAGTATTGCCCATTGCACGGGAGCTGTGGGCAATCGCCTTCCAATCCGTTAAAACAGTACCTGTTACAGACGGGCAGATGGGAATAAAGGATGCGGGACTGGATCACTTCCAGAATAATTTTGACGGCTGGGGATATTATGATTTCTACGGCAGTCTTTTTCCTGGTGATCCTAAGAAAGCACACGTAGTGTATGCCATGCCAAGAGTGATCGTGGTAAAAACCACCAGAGGTCATTACGCTAAGATCATCATCGAAAATATTTATAAAGACAATCCGCTGGATCCCGGCAGGGACAATAAGCCCGGATATGTCACTTTCCGTTACGCTATCCAGATGGATGGCAGCAAAAACCTGGACATTCAATAATCCCGAGATGAAGAAAATTTACTGCATACTATTGGCAGCTCTTTTTGTACTGCCGGCTTGTACCAAAACGGATATCATTCCATTTGCACCGGAAGCGGACAACCAGTTACTGGAATATAAAATTGTGAATGTGCAGGGAAGCCCTATTTATGGCGCTATCAGCCAGGCAGAGAGCTCCATTACCGCGTACCTGCCGTTTTACCTGCAGCTGTTAACTTTGGAACCGGAGATGAAAGTAAGCGAAGGCGCCACTGTTACCCCAGCCTCCGGTACCATGATAGAAGACCTGCTGGATCTTTTCCGTAAAGGGCGGGAGATAAAATATAATGTGAAGGGAAAAGACGGGAAGGTGAAAACCTATACGCTGCATATCCAGGTACAGCAACCGGATCTTACCCTGGAGGAGGTAAGCGCCGATCCCGCTAACCCGACCACCTATTCCCTTAACATGAATCTCGATTTTGATTCCTTCTCCTTTGGGCTGAACGGTACGGGGTTTGCATCCAACCTGGACCTGATCAAGGTGATGCTGGTAGACGAACAAAACAAAGAATACGGCCCGCTTAACATCAGTACATTCAATACCACCGATCTTACACGTTTAGACTTCACCGTTATACGGTATAAAGAGCAGTCGGATCCTATCCTGGCTATGCTGCCCGCAGAAGGGCTGTACAGGATCAGGGTGTATTCCTACGCAAAAGTGGCCACCACGAAAAATCCGATCCGTATTCATCTTCTCAATAAGAAATAATTAATCAACCACATGAATCATATTGTCAGGCTTATATATGTTGGAACACTCGCTACCGGCATGGCGCTGGTGACATCCTGTAAAAAGGAAACGGAATATGCCAGTTCTCCCTATAATAAAATAGAAAGCTTTGCTGTAACTGCCGGTGGCAGCGGCGTGATCAATGCAGCTGTAAACGGCGACAGTATCCTGGTTTACTGGCCTGCTTATGCAGCACTTCCCGCAACGGTATCGCCGGTAATCCGCGTTTCGGATCATGCCACCGTTACCCCGGCTTCCGGCGCTGCTGTAAGCCTGGCAACAGGTACAAAGTTTACCGTTACATCGCAAAGCGGCGCTGCCAGAAATTATTTCCTGAAGCTGGTGCTCAATCAACCCGGTATACAGTTTAACGAAAATGTTTCCTACGCAGTGCTCAAAGGCGGTACATTTTCCATCAACACCAACAGGGATGTAAAATACCTGGTGGAAGATGCAGCCAGTACAAAGGCATACCTGGTGAACACCGCCGGCAGGGAAGAAGCATTACGTGTAGCCTTCCAGGTTAGGAATAATATTCACTATGCAGATATAACTGTTCCTGAAAATATCAGCTTCAGCGAAGGGGCATATCAACTGAAGTTTACCAGCGGACAGGTGTCGGCTGTTACCACGGAAGCGCTGGTAGGCATCATTTACCCGGAAAGCAGGCGTCCTAAAGCGACTCCTTTAACCGCCCCTCTTACTATAAAACGGAACAGCACCATTACTTTTTCAGGGACCGGCTTTGTAGATATGAAAGATGCCCGGGTATACGGTTATAAGGCCGACTGGTCTGAGCGCGAGATCGGCACGTTTACCCTGGAAAACTTTACAGCAACATCAGCAACCTACAAGGTACCGGCCGATTTTCCCAAAGGAACTTATGAACTGGGCGGCTTCGACGATAAAGGCATGGGGATACAACTCCGCACCAGCGATTTCTTCTCCTTCTGGAGCTGGATGAATACGCGGAAAAATTACGTAGAAGTAACCGGCGCAGTCACCATCACCATTACCGACTAATCATAACTTATTATAGCAGTATTCCTTTTTTTTCATTATTAATTTAAACCCTATCGTAATGACCAGATTAACCAGAAACCTTTCAAAATTATCATGGGTGTTGTTGGGAACCGGTGCTATGTTCCTCGCATCCTGCTCTAAGAGCAACGATGTTGCCGCACCTGATCTTCAGTCGCTCGGCGGCCGGACACAGGCAGATGTGGTAGTGCCGGACGGCGGCAGCGTTGACATTACCAATAACAATGGCCAGGGTAAAGTATACCGCAACGGCAGTGTATACCGCGTTGAAAATTTCAAGCAGGTTTATTCAACCGAACCGGGACAACCAGCCAACGGTACTTTCTTCTGGCGTTTTTCAGATAATGATGCCGGAACCCCTGCCAGCTACAATATCAAATTTTCTGGTATCGCTACCGGCGATATTACTGCCGGCGGTACAGATGAGCTGCGTTTTGTGGACAAGGCATTTTCAAGCGTAGTGGCCGCCGACTGGACCACCGCAACAGTGCCTGTTGCCAACACAATTGGTATGAACACCGTAGTAGGCACCGGCATACCTCCGGCAGTATCAGCGCTCGCCAACGGCAAGGGCTGGTATATTTACAACTGGAGCGCAGGCCACACGGTTACACCTGTGAGCGGTCGTACGCTGTTATTCAAATCCGGTACTACCGTGGTAGCCTTTGAGATCATTTCTATCTACCAGAACCAGGTTACAGGTGGTGCCTTCCCGTATTATCATTTCCGTTATAAGACTTTGTAACAGTTAACCGGAATACCTGCTGTAATGCTTTCCTGATAAAAGCGGCTGCGAAAACAGCCGCTTTTTCTTTGAGCCAGCCTGGCAGCTCAATTGAATTTGTAAGCGCTCAGGAAAATGATCATCAGCAGAAAGCCAAACTGCAAAAGATGAAATGTCTGCAATTGGCCTTTTAAACTCAACAGCTGCTGCGCCAGGTCCGGGGCATCCCGGCTAACAATAACCCTTAGTTTTGCACTCATCCTGTTGCCATAAAAGATACTATTGAGGATCAGGAGCAGCACAAAAATCATTTTGATCCTGAACCACAACTGTTGAGTCCATACTCCATGCGTCAGGGCAATCATTCCTACCCCGGTGATAATAAGAAACCCTGCACCGATCCCCATCAGTCTTGGAAACTTTGCGGAGGCCGACAGGATGCCATCGGCCTGTTTTCTTTGATGGTTAAAGAGTTTCCAGAACATCCGGTAATTCATAAAGTCGATGAACGTAGTGCCTGCCATCAGGATAAGCGCCAGTAAATGTAACATCAGTAGAGCGGAAAGCATTGACATATTGCAAGTTTTAGTTGATGGATAAGTTATTTCGCTGTAATAATGATCGGGGAGATGGAAATTGGACAAAGAGAGGGTGCTTTTTTTAGGGATGGCTGCTGATTTTATATAAGTTTGGGTATGGAAAATTTATTGAGATATATTCATACACTCACCCCGTTTAGCCCGGAGAACTGGCAGGCGCTGGCGCCGGCATTAACAAAAGTAACATTGTGTAAGGATGAGTTCCTGTTAGAAACCGGCAAGGTATGTGATGCACTGTTTTTTATAAGTAGCGGGTACTGCAGGGCATTCCAGGATAAAGACGGTCATGATATCAACATCGCCTTCTTTTTTGAAAATGATATTGCCACCAATATCCACAGTTTTGCTACCGGGGAAAAGTCCGAATTTTCCATCCAGGCATCAGAGCCACTGAGTGCTGTGCGGTTCGACAAAAAGAAGCTGAGGGAAGTAGCGCTGCAGGATCCCGCTATAGAAACGCTGGGAAGGCAATGCCTTCAGCAGATCGCCATAAAACAGGAAAAGCATGCGGCCATGTTTAAGTTAATGAGCCCCCAGGAGCGTTATGAATTCCTGGAAACGCATGATCCGGCCTTGTTGCAGCGGGTATCACTTACGCAGCTGGCGTCTTATCTTGGCGTAGCCAGGGAAACATTAAGCCGCATCCGCAGCAGGAGGTAGGCGCCTGCTTTGTGACGATTGTCACGGGTTGAAACGGGTAGATCTGCCGATCTTTACAGTATCAGTTTTTTTAACCATTAAACAGCAGAGTATATGAATGCAACACAATCAACG
>NZ_DATCRD010000317.1:0-12259 GCF_036569185.1 Chitinophaga sp. | reverse complement strand
CCGCCGTGATCATTAACCAATCGCTGGCCACCGCTTTATTTGGCAGCGCCGATCCTATGCGAAAAGCTATCCGTATGGATAACCGCACCGATCTGCAGGTAGGCGGCGTATATGAGGATCTTCCGCAAAGCACAGCGTTTTATGGTACGCAGCTGTTCCTTCCCTGGGACCGGGCCGTGAGCACCATTCCCTGGCTGAAAGATGAAATATCCAAATGGGACACGCACTACTGGAAGCTGTTCGTAGAGCTGAACGAGGGGATTGACATGGAGAAGGCCAGCGCGAAGATCAGTGGCGTTGTACAACAACATTTGAAAACCGGCAAAGAAACCCTGTTGCTGCATCCCATGAACAAGTGGCATTTATATAACGAGTTTAGGAATGGCCGGGTAAGCGGGGGGCGTATCCGCCTGGTATGGCTGTTTGGCGCCATAGGTGCGTTGGTGCTGTTGCTGGCGTGTATCAACTTTATGAACCTTTCTACCGCCAGGAGCGCAAAACGTGCGAAGGAAACCGGTATCCGGAAAGCTATTGGCGCTACGCGGGCACAGTTGATCCGGCAGTTCCTCAGCGAATCGCTGCTACTCTCCTTTTTATCGTTTGTATTGGCAGTCGGTTTGGTGTGGTGGCTGCTGCCATTGTTTAACCGGATCACCGAAAAGCAGATAGTTATCCCGTTCCAGTCGCCCTGGCTATGGGCGGCCGGCATTAGCTTTACAGTGCTTACCGGTTTGCTGGCCGGCAGTTACCCGGCTTTTTACTTATCATCTTTCCGGCCGGTAAAAATATTAAAGGGGGGCTTTACCGCAGGGCGTTTTTCCCTGCTTCCCCGCAATGCGCTGATGGTAGTGCAGTTCAGCGTATCTATTGCGCTGATCATCGGAACGGTGATTGTATACCAGCAAATACAGTATGCAAAAAACCGCCCGGTGGGTTACACCCGGGAAGGGCTGATCAACCTTACTATGAACACCCCTGAAATGTTTGGCGCGCCATACAATGAGTTACGCGCGGCATTGCTGGAAAGCGGCGCGGTAGCGGATATGGCCAAAGCTTCCCACCCTACCACAGAGAACCCCGGCAACAGCGACGATCTGAGCTGGGAGGGCAAGGCGCCCGGCGTGGCGGCGCCTATAGGCTTTGTAACGGTGTCGCACGATTATGGCCATACCATTGGCTGGCAGATAAAAGAGGGGCGCGACTTTTCCCGGAGCTTTCCTACTGATACCGGCGCGCTCATTTTAAATGAAGCGGCGGTAAAGCTCATTGGGCTTAAGCATCCCATCGGGAAAATGATACAGGCAGGCGGCGAACCGCATATGATTGTTGGCGTGGTGAAAGATATGGTAATGGCATCTCCCTATACTCCTGTTCAACCCGTGATATTCTCCCTGCAATATGGCGTATATAACGCCCTTACGGTGAGGGTGAACCCGGCGATGCCATTAAGGACGGCGCTTGCGGGGATTGCCGGCGTATTCAGAAAGTTTAACCCTGAGGGGCCTTTTGATTTTACTTTTACAGATGAGCTGTATGCGAAAAAGTTTTCCGATGAGG
Organism: Chitinophaga sp.; assembly: GCF_036569185.1. Taxonomy (GTDB): domain Bacteria; phylum Bacteroidota; class Bacteroidia; order Chitinophagales; family Chitinophagaceae; genus Chitinophaga. The sequence continues at coordinate 10,702 of NZ_DATCRD010000317.1, read as the reverse complement.
AGCGCATTGCACGACTCACCACTGTATTTGCCGTGCTGGCGGTTTTTATTTCCTGCCTGGGCATCCTGGGCCTGGCGGCTTTCCTGGCAGAGCAGCGCACCAAGGAAATCGGTATCCGCAAAGTGATGGGCGCCACGGTATCCGGCATCCTGCTGCTGTTATCGAAAGATTTTGTAAAGCTGGTAATGATTGCTTTGTTAGTGGCTGCGCCACTTACCTGGTATTTTATGCAGAGGTGGCTGGATCATTACGCGTATCATACACCGGTATCGGTGTGGCTGTTTATTGCCACCGGTGCGGGCACTATATTTATTACATTGCTTACGGTGGGTTACCAGTCGGCCAAAGCAGCCCTGATGAACCCGGTAAAGAGTTTACGGACAGAGTAGGGTGTTAGTTCAGCGGGCAGGCCCTCAAAAGCGGGCGCAAGAATAAGGTTACAACACAAATTTAACCCTATTCCGGTGGCACAAACACCCCCTAAATTAGTCGCATTCACACACACTCATTTACATTTTAACTCCGGAGATTTGTAGTACATTAAAATCGTAAAAATCATGAGTACTCCTGTAACGACTGGTTTTAAAGATAGTGCTGTTAAACCCGGTCCCCCGCACAAAGTTGTATCTGCCGAAGAATGGCAGGAAGCCAGGAAAAAGTTCCTTCAGAAAGAAAAAGAATATACCCGTTTAAGAGATGAACTAACCCGCGAGCGTATGGCATTGCCATGGGAAAAAGTAGAGAAAAACTATGTATTCAATAGCCCCGAAGGCAAGGTAACCCTTTCCGATCTGTTTGATGGCCGCAGCCAGCTGATCATCCAGCATTTTATGTTTGGCCCCGATGAAGAAATAGGTTGCGTGGGCTGCTCTTTTGCTGCAGACTCCATTAATGGCGTACTGCCCCACCTGGAGCATCACGATGTATCCTTAGTGGTAGTATCGCGCGCGCCGCTGGCTACGCTGGAAGCGTTCCGCAAGCGGATGGGCTGGCACTTCAAGTGGGTATCGTCTGGTGAAAGTGATTTCAATTACGACTACCACGTATCATTCCATCCTGAAGAACTGGAGACAGGAAAAGTATTTTATAACTACAACGTGGTGGAAAATTTACCGCACAACATGGAGGATCTTCCGGGACTGAGTGTATTTTATAAAGATGAGAACGGCGATATCTACCACACGTATTCGACTTATGGCCGTGGTGGCGAATTACAGCTGGCCACCTATAATTACCTGGATATAGCGCCATTTGGACGTAACGAAACCAATGAGCGCGGGGATTTAACTTCCTGGGTACGGCATCACGACAAATACGATGAGAAAGGGCATGTAGATAATACCGGCAGGTATCATAAGGAAAAGACACCGGGATCCTGTTGTTCTGAAGACTGATCATCATGAAAACACATTGTTCCTGCGGCGCTGCTACGGGCAGCAGCGATCGCAAAACAACCGCTGCGCAATCCACCGGTCCGCTTAGTTTCCGGCAACGCTTTGTAAAAGGAGTACGATGGCTGATACCGGGCATCACCCTTGTACTGCTGCCAAAGTGCCCGGTTTGTCTCGCTGCCTATGTAGCGCTGGGTACAGGAATCGGGTTGTCTGTAACCGCTGCTACATGGCTGAGATCGGGACTGGTGGTGTTGTGTGTGGGCTCTTTGTTTTACCTGGCGGTAAACTGGCTGATGGCCTACCGGAAACGGCGGCAGTCAGCGGCTTAATTCAAGGTCAAACAACATCAGCTCATTCACTTCTCCCGGGGGGAGAATAGTTCCCTGCAGGGTAAATCCCGAGCGTTCCAGCAAACGGACGGAACGGTGATTATCCTGTTGTGTGATGGCAAACAGGCGTGGGAACGGCAGTTCCTGCCGGGAATAGGCAATAGTGCCTGCAGCCGCTTCATAAGCATAGCCCTTGCCTTCAAAAGCAGGAAGGAAGGCAAACCCCAGGTCGGGCTGCTCCAGGTATTTTCTTTTAAACAATCCACAGATACCAATAGGTTCTCCTGTTTCTTTCAATACCGCTACCCATGCGCCGTATCCCTGTTCTGCGTATAGGCGTAACAGGTTGTTCATGATATAGCGCTGTGCGTCTTCGAGTGTGCGTATGTGGCGGTCGCCTATGTATTGCAGCCAGGAAGGCGTGTTCAGCAATTCAAGTACAAATGCGTCGTCGGTAGCTGCAAAGGTGCGGACCTGTAGCCGCGGCGTTTCGAATAGAACTTTCATGCTTTCAAAATAAAATTTTCCTGTGAAGGGAACAAACGCGATTTGCGGGGCGGCGCTTACCCCCTGCCTGTAAGCCGCTCCAGCTGCCGGAGATAATCGTATTGCAGGTCTTCATGCAGGGTGGCTACTGTTTTGGTGATCTTCTTTACCTGCTGGTCATAAAGGTTATTCAGCTGAATGCTGTAGGAAGATAGTAAACCGGATAACTTCATCTTTGTGCAGAAATAAATAAGCAGTTCCACTTCTGCAGGTTTGGAGCCCATATAGCGTATATGCTTGTTCGTTATACGCAGGATCTTCCGCAGGCGTTTTTTTGCGTGGTATAATTTATCGCCGGCCATCTCCGTAAATCCATTATCTATTTCTTCTTTTACCGCAGCTATATAGCCTTCTTCGTTATGCGCTTCAAACAGCAGGTAGGTTAGCAGTTCCTTGTTATCGTTCTTGTATTTGGCGAGGCGCAGGCATAAGGCCTGCAGCTCTGCCGGGGGGAGCGTGGTTAATTCTTTCTTTATATCGCTGATACTGGCTGCTTTCATAATCCTTTTAATGCTGTTGGCGAAGATACTATCTATTCCGCAGCATGTGCACTATGACCGTTACCTTTACGTTCCAGCCAGGAAGTGAATACGGTGTAGAATACCGCTACAATGATAGCGCCTTTGAACATACCGGTAAATCCCCATGCCGCCATACCGCCGATTACACCGAGGAATAGCACCAGGAAAGGGAGCTTGCCGCTTCGCGCAATGAGCAAAGGTTTCAGGATAGCTTCTCCTATCAGCATAGCGCCGCCATAGATAATAAGAAAAAGCGTCATACCCGTATGCCCCTGCATAGCCATCCAGATAATTAAAGGGATCCATACCACCAGCGGGCCAATCTGTATCACCACCAGGAAAAATACAAGCGCCGCCAGCCCCAGGGCAAACGGGATACCTGCAATTTTAAGCCCTATAAATGCCACTATCCCCGTAATGAAAGCAGTGCCCATCACACCAATAGACACGCCCTTTATAGCCATAGTGGTGGCATTCAGCAGGCTGGCCCCATCTTTATGCCCCAGCAGGTGCTGGGCGGTAGCCCTGATAGGCTTTACCGCCTTCTCCCCTCCTACCAGGAAAAAAGCCGAAATGATAATACCAATGATCAGCTGTCCTGCAGCGCCGAGAATACCCGCCCCGCTGCTGATAATGTGATGCAGTACCATTCTTACCTGCTGCTCATGAATATTGGTAGATAATGTTTCCCTCGGGCTTTCCTGCAAATGCTCCCAGAAATCGGTGATATCACTGCCAATGTAAGGCATATTCACCAACCACTCCGGCAGCTCCGGAAGACCGTTCTCCTTCACATTACCGATCCAGTGCAGGGCCTCCCTGATATGCCCGCTGAGGGCGGCAATAAAATAGGTAACCGGTAAAGCTATTATGGCTACCAACGCTACCGCATATATGGTAGCAGCCAGCTTACGGCGGCCCTTCAGCCATATTACCATGCGCTCAAACAGGTGATGAAAGGAAACAGAGAAGATCAGGGCAAAAGTAAGGACCCCAAAAAACAGGCGCAGCACATCATACAGGGCCAGCAACAAAGCCAGCAGCAGCAACAGCACCAGGATGGATTCAATCATATTCTTGGAGGCAGGGCGAAGATGGTTCATACGGGCGGTGTTTTATACAGGTTTCTTCCTAAATATACTTAAAACCTTGTTTTTTGCCACCTATGACATCGATAACCGCATAAAGCCCTGTACTTCCTCATTGATATCTTCCGGGAGATACATACGGAAATGATGATTAAACTGCCGGTGATCGCCCGGCACCTGCGCAATTTTCTGGAAGCATAAATTATCGGGGTAGGCTTTCTCAAAGGGGAACACGATATGCACAAAGTTCTTTCCCAGCTGGGTGATCCATGCTACCTTCTTATCGTTGATACCGATACCGATCATTGATTTGGTGGGATACAGGTAGATCTTCCCCAGCTTTTCATACTGTGCAATGAAATGTTCCAGTAGTGCCAGTGTTTGGGTGGATTTACCGGCAATAAAGGCGTGGAGCAAAGGATCGGTATTTTGATGAAGTAAAGATTTTGGCATGTTGGTGATTTTATGGCAATGTATTAAATGATTTGGTGATGTGGAGAGTTTTGTTTCAACCTTACAAAACAAGCCGGCCTCAAAAGGCCGGCCGTCATATCAGATCGAATAATAAACAATTAACCTCTTTATTGCACCACTATCGCCTTCACCAATCGCCTGCCACTGGTATGCGTTGCTTCCAGCAAATAATATCCCGGCAAAACTTTACTGCCCCATTGCAGCGTTACCGGTGTGCGCTTATCGGTTACATTCACGGTGGCAGTATACACCGGCTGGTTCATGTAATTCAGCAACCGCAGCTGGTACCTGCCTGCAGGGCCTTCTCTGAGCTGCAGTGATACGCGGCCCGCGGTTACCGGGTTCGGATATACGAAAATATCGCCGGTGGATGCTACTTTCACCACGTTGCTGTAGGCCACTTCATTCCCCGGGCCTATCGACTGCACCCGGTACCAGGCTTCACCACCAGTCTTATTATCATCCATTACTTTATACAGCGCTTCTTCAGGATTGGCAGCGCGGGTATCCACGTTATAGAAATGTTGCCCGTCGCCGGCCCGTTGTACTATGAATTTTACCCATTTCCATTTGCCGGGAGCCGACCATTCAATAGCGACCTTGCCGGCATAGGGCAATGCTTTTATTAGAAAAGTTGTGTTACCCGCTTCAGGAGGCGCTTTCATGAAAGCGGTGGAATACACCGTATCTGTAGAAATGGCTGTTTTATTGCCATCCAGCGTAGTAACGGTGATCACGGCTACACCGGCACTTTTTGCTTTCACCTTACCGGTGCTGTCGACCGTAGCTATGGCTGTATTGCTGGAGCTCCATACTTTGGCTTTGTTGGTGGCTTTTGCCGGCAGGATGGTAGCGGTTAACTGCAAGGTGGAATCCACTTTTATACGGGCAGCTACCGGCGTTACGCTCACGCTGGCTACATCTACCTTACCAAAAACATAGAGCTCGTGTATAGACCAGTAATTGCCTTTGGCGCCGGTTTGCACAATTCTGATATACCTGCCGGTTTTATCTGTGAAAGCGGCCAGCGTCATGCCGGTATTGCCTACGCCGGTGGCAATGGGACTGCCCCAGTTCACGCCGTCCCCGGAAGTGTAGATGCTGTAGCCTGCGGGTGAATCGTCCGGGCTGCCGGTAACATCCAGTACAATGGCATGGAAGGTATTCACAGTTTTCATATCCACTGTAAATGTTTGACCGTTCACCTGCGAGCCCTGTGTATCCCAGCGGGTGGTGGCGTTGCTATCCAGCACATTTTGCGCGTTACCGTTGTTCACAGAAGCGGTGGCCGTCCAGCCCTGGCGGTCCATGGCGCCTGTAATTGAAACGCCCCAGATATTGCCCAGGTTATTTTTCCATAAAGCGGCGGTGCTGGTTTGCAGTTGTGTACTATCGATGATAGAGGAGCGTGCCGACAAATGCGGACCTGCACCCGTATTCAACAACGCCCCTACCGGCCAGATCGCGGAGTTGTGTACATTCAGCGCCCCATTGGTGATATTGGCCCATCTTAATTGGCCGGGGTGATGGAAGTTCGCCTGCTGCATGTTGATGGTACCACCGTTCATGATCAGTCCTTTACCGGGATTACCCCAGTAGTCGGAGTTAAACATGGTGGAGGAACCAGTGTAGGTAGGCTGTGTGGAAATGTACGTGGTAGTGGTGTCCCCATACCCTACCACCTGTGTATTGATAAAGTCCATACCACTGCCCGATGAGCCTTCAAAGCGCATACTGTTACGGGAACCATCTATGCCTAACCCAAGACTCAAACCCGAAGGACCGCTACCGTTTTCAGATTTTAATACAATACCACTGTGGGAACCGAATACAAAGTCGTTGTATAATATTTCATTCTGGCAATTCCCCAATGTCAGGAAATCGAGGTTGGCATAATTGTAATCATATGCGCCGGAATTACTGCCAGTTGGGGAATTGGGCCAGCTGCCAAACTTTGATTCTGCGCCTGCTGCATATACGATGGTATTAAACTGGAGATTATAAATTTTGCCTCCGGCAGAATTTCCCCCAACGCGGATCCCGTTTTTAAATACGTGCCCGGCAACGAAGTCGAGGTAATGGTTATCGCATTTATAGGTGAACAGGTCTATGCCGCTGTAAGTGGCGCGCATGCCTACGTTCACGATGTATGCATCGCTGCCCGTTACCTGTATCAGGTAGGGATACGCCGGTGCATTTGGTAAGTTGGAATACACCTGCTCCGGGTAATTGAAAGTCATTCCCCTTACACCACTGTTGGCAGATAGTTTGAGGAAAGGTGTGCCCGATGCATTATTCTTATCTGCATAAACCTCAATAATACTACCTGGCCCCATTGGCACCGAACTAAGATCGGCCGATCCTTTGAGCTCCACGCCGGAAGGCACGGTAAGATGCCCGGTTACCTTATATTTCCCCGGGGGCAGGAACACGATGCCACCTCCATCCTGCGATGCTTTATTGAGCGCCGACTGCAGCGCAGTGGTATTATCCGTAATACCATCGGCTACTGCATTGAAAGGCGCTTTGGTAGCAACGTACAATACGGCCCTCGACGGCTTCTTCGTTTCACTGCTCACATCCGGGAACGCCGGTAATGCCTTCAGCGTAAGCGGGGTATGATCAATGGTGCTGGTATAGAGTGAATTGTTCTGGATGCTCACACCTTTGGAAAAACGGTTACCGGTGATGATCCCCCTGGAATTATTGCCCAGCATGATCTGCGGCTGGTTGTTATTAAAATCATTGTCGGATGCCAGGAGCGTGCCACCGCCAATATCTACCTTGCCTTTGGTAATGGTGCATTGCTCCATCATGGTGCGGGCGGTGGAGGCCGGATCAACGGTAACACCATTCAGCGTACCTCCCAGTGTACAGGTATGAAACTGCGCGGTGCCGGAAGTACCGGAGGCAATGGCAACACCGGTTTCGCAGGAAACGGTATTACAGCGGGCAAACATGATCCCGTCTGAGCTCACTACTTCCAGGTAAATACCGGTTTTACAATTGGTGAAGGTCATGCCGTAGTTGTGGCCGTTGGGAATAGAACCAGGGGTAGCGATCGAAGGCGCTGCATGAAATCCTTTGTTATATCCTTCAATATTTACAAAACAGGTATACGACCAGTCGTTCCTTCTCATCACGATACCGGTACCATTCTGGTAAATCCATCCTTCAAAGGAACTGCCGGCGGCGGGTGCGTTGGCAAGACCAGAACCCGACCAATATGCCGGGGAAAAATCAATGCTTTCCATATGCCCCACATCGGCAATATTATCTATTTCAATACCACGGGAAAGCGGCGTACCATAAAGACCGTTGATTATAGGGCAACTGCCGCCGTTGGTGCGGGAAAACACCACCCCGCTGTAGGCGTTCACAAAAGTTACATTCTTGGTGTTACAGTAGTCGTTACCGAAATAGTTGGGCTTACCAAATAAAATAGCGGGCGGATATGGTGTGATACTGCCGGGCAATTGCTCCGGGTACCAGATGGCCATATCCATTACAGCCGAAGAGGGCTCCATGGTAATAAAGGCGGCTGCATTTTCATCACCCCTACCAGCATAAGCCATGAGGATGGTACCGGTAATGGGTTGGCCTTTCACGGGCTTCTGCCATTCACCGCGGAGGGTAACGCCTTTGGGGATCACAAGGTTGCCACTTATTTTGTATTTGCCCTGCGGCACAAACAGCGTACCTCCACCGAGGATACGCAGGGTATCGAGCCGGTTCTGGAAAATGGCAGTTACATCGGTAACACCATCACCGTTGGCGCCGTAGTCAGCTACATTGTAGGCTGCTACGAAGGCATCTTTTGTAGGATACAATGGATTAATCAACTGCCATGTTTGTGCGGCTACGCGAATAAAAGGCAACAGGGCAAAAACAAAAAGCAGCATACAGATCCTGGGAGGGTTGTGTAAGATAGTTTTCATACGCGGATTAAGTTTTCATGGAGAAAAAACATGGGATTGTTCCGGTTGAACAATCCCATGTGGTGATTAATTTTTACGGGTGAATATAAAATCCCGCAGGTTGGTATCGCCGGTTTCCCATACAAACTTCACCAGGTGCTTACCAGGTGTGAGATGCAGGTTACCGTGCAGATACACCCAGTTGCCCCAGCCGCCTGTGCTGGTGAATGGGATCCTGCCGGTTTGGTTTACATCGTCTACCTCTATATGCAGTCCACGATCGCCGCCGTTAGGCGTAGTAATAGCAATGGCAATGTCGTAGTCGCCTTCGGAAGGCGCCTCCACGCTGTATTTCAGCCACTCGCCATCGGCAGTAAAACCAATATTGGCGCCATTGCCTTCAATATCTACGCCTTCATTGGGGCGGTAAGTGCCGGGAATATTATTGTCCGTGGTTTCATGATAGCCCCATCCTTCCCCACCGAGATCAAAGTCGGCCGCCTTAATGGTTACCGAAGCGCCCACGCCTGCAGGCAGTTGCAACGCGGTACCGGAATAAGGGTTGTATTTAAGTCCTGAGGCATCCACTACTATCACCATTGTTTTTTTAGTAGTATCTATTTTATAGATAGATGGATCGGTGATATCTACCGCCAGCGCCACTTTCTTTCCCGGGTGCGCCAGCAGGGCAGCCAGTTTCACGGTAACGGGGAAGGATAAGGAGTTATTAAAGTCCCTGAACGAGATGGAATCCGGCAGGGAAAAATCCGCCGCAGAAAGGGCTTCGGTACCAGGCAACCCATTTGCCGCCAGTAGTTTGGCAATGGTATCCATATTGGGTTTTACCCGCAGGTAAAACGAGGGGCCGGCGCTGCTGGTATAGCTTACATTCACCGGTACCTGCAGGGTGCCGGGGCCTACCGTGTAGTTCTTTCCTCGAACGGCAGGCACCTGGATGGATTTACCGTTATCGGGGTAGTACACATAATGGATCTGGTCTACCGGCACAATGCTGGTAGTATTGATCTGCACCACTACAATTTTCTTTGCAGCATCCAGCTTATTGTTTTTGGTAGGATCGGTAAGCTCTACTGCCAGGGCCAGTGTTTTGCCATAGTATTTTTCGAAAGAAGCCAGGTTCACTTTCAGGGTAAAGGTAGCTTCTTCCCGGCCAAAGGGTACATTCACCAGGTTAGGCAGGCTGTAGGCTTCCTGCTCCAGCAGTATACCTTCCGGGATCTGGTTATTAGCGATCATATTGATTACGGTATCCGTATTAACGGTAACGCCTATATCAAATCTTGAGGGCGCAGCGTCCGACAGCTGGATCTTCAGCGGTATATCTACGGTGGCATCGTTCTTTGTGTAGCTGCTGTCGCCCGTAGGGATCTTTACCAAACCGTTGTCGCTTTTAAAGGCAACGCCCACCTGTTGCACGGTGATCTCTTCCCCCTTAATATCGGGCTTTTTGCAAGACACCGCCATTACTGCCAGGTAGCTTAACAACAGTGTTGCCAGCGGGTACTTTAATGTATTTATCATCCTGTAAATAATTAATTGTTATTCATGCTTACATACCTGGTAGTCCATACTTTTCCATCGAGGTTCCATCGCAGATCAGCGGAAACCTGGAGCCAGTCGAGGATCTGCCGGCATACATCTACTGGTTGCGGCATCAGTTGGGAAATATTGGCCGGTGAAGCAGGACAAATAAGATCGTTGAAGTTGAACCAGCCGTAAGGGCCGTTCAGTTTAAAATCGGACAGGTTATCGCTTTTATCTTTCAGTACCGGGCCTTGTCCGTCGGTGGCAGACCAGTAGCCGGTGAGCTGTTTTCGCAAAGGATGCGTGGCCGACATATTGGTTTCACAGGCATAATCGCTGATCACCTGGTCGGTAGCAGTGCTGTCCCATAGCTTCAGCTCCGTTACGTATACATCCGGGGCCGGGTAACTGCCTGCATAGGGCAGGTGGCCCAGGCGCAGCGGCGCCGTGTTATTCAGGTTGCCATAGCCGGTAATGTTGATATCGTTATTGAACTTACCATCGGTGAATGTTCTTACATGCGTGGTTTGCGCAGAAGTATCGTACACAAACTGTGCAGCAATGTCATGCCAGTTGCCATCACTGATATCGGCGCCGTTCACCACCATATTGTCTGTTCTTCCGGGTGCGTTCTGTCCTATGTTCAGCTGCCATCCTTTCTGGTTCAACACTACGGCCCATCCCTGCACGCCCGGGTCAAGGGAAGCCCTTTTGGAAAGCACGGAGGTATTGGAATAGGTATAATCGCCGTTGGCGCCGGGCAATACCTTGATCTTCATTTCCAGGGCCATACCGCGGGTATCTTTCAGATCATAATTACGGTTTACATCATCAATAGTGGCATACACTGCATTGGCATCTGTTCCGTACAGGTGCACGCCTTTGCCT
>NZ_DATCRD010000316.1:0-29857 GCF_036569185.1 Chitinophaga sp. | reverse complement strand
CTGTTCCTTCCACGCTTAACTGGGACCTGTGGCAGGGACCCGCTCCCCGCCGCGATTATCTTGGCAACATTGTTCACTATAACTGGCACTGGCGCTGGCACTGGGGCACTTCCGAAACCTGTAATAACGCCACCCACGAACTGGATTGCCTCCGCTGGTTTATGGATGTGGAATTTCCCACTAAAGTTACCTCTGCAGGCGGCCGTTACGCCTATGCAAAAGACGACTGGGAAACGCCGGACACCCAAACCCTGAATTTCGAATTTGAAGGAAATAAGGCCATCGCCTGGGAAGGCCGCAGCTGCAGCCCGTTCAACCTGGAAGGCGCCGGCCGGGGATTCGCACTGTTTGGTGAAAACGGCAGCCTGTACAACTCCGGTGGCGATAGCTACAAGCTCATCGATCCAAAAGGAAAAGTGATCAAGGAGGTAAAACAGGCCGCTAATCCCAACCAGAGTGTAACCAACACCGTAAGCCCGGCCGGCGAGTTTTATGATGCCGTGCATATCAACAACTTCCTGGAAAGTATCCGCGGCAATGCCACCCTTAATTCGGAAATCAATATAGGCTACCGCAGTACGCTGCTTTGCCTGCTGGGGAATATCGCACAACGTACCGGCCGTATCCTTCATACCGACCCATCGAACGGGCATATCCTGAATGATAAGGAAGCCATGAAAATGTGGGAAAGGGAATATGAAAAAGGCTGGGCGCCAAAAGCATAAATAAGCATCTTCTTCCGGGTAACAGTCGCAAAAAAAAGAAAAAAATCGTTTTGACTGCTTACCCGGAATTCTTATCTTTACAAAACTATAAACCCTTTCTCCTATTGGGTTTATAGGCTAACAATAAATATAATAAGTTGTTATCCCCCATAACTTTTAGTTATCACAACTATTAATTACGATCCCCTAATTTTGGCTTACCTGTAATTTTTATAACCAACCACACCAACCACGAAGTTGCGCGTTCCCCGGAGGGATGAATTGAATGGAATTTTTACAACAATCTCAATACCTGCCAGTATTGCTGATAGGGCTTATAGTAGGCTATTTGTCCGGTTTATTGGGAAAAGGAGGCAGCGCTATCAGCACCCCCGCCCTGCAGATCTTTGCCGGCGTAAACCCGTTTTTTGCCCTGGCATCGCCGTTACCGGCTTCTATTACCAGCACATTATCTGCCACGGCAGTATACAGTAAGGAAAAGCTGTTTAATAAACGCGTGATCCTGCTTGGAGCGGCTTTCGGCGTTCCTGCCACCATCTGCGGCTCATGGCTCAGCAGCTATCTGCCGGGTAAAACACTGATGATCATGACGGCTCTGTTTATCATGATAACGGGTATGTCGCTTATGTATTCCTTTATGCGGCACAAACCAAATGGTGAAGTAGCGGTATCATCTGGAGAGGCGCCTGCGGCTAAACTGGTAATGGCCGCCCTGTTTATCGGGTTTTTATCAGGGTTGCTGGCCAATGCAGGCGGGGTATTGTTCAGTTCCTTTTTTATAAAGAAATTAAAAATGCCTATAAAACAGGCGCTGGCCTGTGCGGTAGTATTATCGGCCATCTTATCGGTTCCCGGTGCTTTAACACACTGGTGGCTGGGGCATATAGACTGGAACATCGCGCTGCTGCTATCGCTTACGGCATTCCCTGCTTCTTACCTGGGAGCTAAAACGGCCGTTAAAATGAAGACCCCTGCCCTCGAAAAATTATTTGCACTTACCCTTATCGTATTCGGTGTATACGATATCTTCTTTACTATTATGAAATAATCAGGCGTGCGCCTTCATCTTATGAATGGCCTCCTGTTCGTATGGCGGAAGTGTGCTTACAATGATCTCGTAAGCATTCTGCAGGAAGGTTTCCAGTTCAGTAGCCGGCAACGTATCTTCCTGTTTCAGTTGTACCCAGTGATACCGCGCCAGGTGAGGCGCCGGCACAATACCCGGCCTGGAGATCAATTGATGGAACTGGTTCTGGCTGCACTTGAAAGATACCCTGTGGGGCGGTTCCAGGGAAATCATGCAGAATAATTTTTCGCCTACATAAAAGCGTAATTCATTGTCCCACTTTTTTTCAGTGATGACAGCCGGAAGTGACCGGCACAGATCAAGGGTATGATCAAACATAGCAGCAGGTTTTAAAGAATATTATTTAGGGTCGTTTTTTTAGGACGACTTGTGTCAATAGTTTACATGCACAGACTAACATATTAAAATATGAAGTATGTGTGGTTAACGTAAATCTAAGCTGTAAATAGTGAATGAAACTGCACTATAAAAATAGGAAATAAAAACCATTCGTGAATGTTAAAAAGATTTTTCTTAAGGGAAGGAATTCTTTTACCTGCTGCCATTAAGGGTTTGAGGAATACAGGGATTTCTTTCTTAATCGAAATTTAATCCGGTATTTAAAATGTTTCCGGCTTGTACGATTGCCCCCGGGGAGCAACAATACAAGCCGGAAGTGAAGCCTGGTAAGCGTTTGCTATGGCTGAGCCGCTGCCCAGCGCGCCATTTTCTGTTCCAGTACCGATAGTGGTACACAGCCGTCCTTTAACAGTTCATCATGAAAAGACGAGAGGCTGAACCGGCTGCCCAACGAGGCGGTATACTGGTTCCGTAACCCGCGTATCTTTAATTCACCGATCTTATAGGAAAGCGCCTGTCCCGGAATGGCCATGTAGCGCTCAATTTCAGCGGTGGCTTCCTGGGTAGACACCGGCTCATTGTCCATCATGTATTTAATGGCCTGCTCGCGGGTCCAGCCTTTGGTGTGCAAACCAACGTCTACCACTAAACGGATAGCACGGTGTATTTCATCCGTTAAACGGCCAAAGTACATGTAAGGATCCGTATATAACCCCAGCTCTTTTCCCAGGCTTTCACAGTAGAGTGCATAGCCTTCGCCATAGGCGCCAATCCATGAAAACCGGCGGAACTTAGGCAGGGAATCGTTTTCCTGTTGCAGTGATATCTGGAAGTGGTGACCAGGAATGGCTTCGTGCAGGAACAGGCATTCCATTCCGGTGTATGGAAAGCTGGTGGCATCCAGGATAGGCACATAGAATACGCCTGGCCGGGTACCGTCGGCGCTGCCCTGCATATATTCGGCAGATGCGGAAGCTGCCCGGTAGGCTTCGGTTTGCCGGATCTCGAATTTTGTTTTGGGAAGATGACCGTACATTTTTTTTACACCCGGCATGATCTTGTTCTCAATGGCTTTGAAGGAATCCAGGATAGCTGCAGGTGTTTTAAAGATGCGCAGTTTCTTATCGCTGCGTACCGATGCAAAGAAGGCCGGGAGATCGCCTTTGAAACCGGTACTGTTCTTTACTTCTTCCATTTCCCCCCTTATCCGGGCCACTTCTTTTTCTCCCAGCGCAAAAATTTCCTCCGGGGTAAGACTGGTAGTGGTCCAGCTTTTTATCAGGAAGGCGTAATAGGCCTTACCATCCGGAATATCTCCAATGCCGCTGCTGTTACGGGCTTTGGGTAGGTATTCCTGCTGCATGAAATCGCGCAGCTTTGCAAACGAAGGCAGTATATATGTTTCAATGGCTGTGTTGTAATCCTTTGCCAGGCTGGATTTGGTCGCAGCGTCCAGTGAATCGGGTATGGTTTTCAGTGGTGCATAAAATACATTGCCGGCGGTATCCTTTTTAGCAAGGGCGGCTACCTGCGGTATTACTTTCACCACCAGGCTTTTCGGCAACACATAGCCAGTGGCTATTCCCCGGCGCATATTGGCAATGGCGGTATCGGTCCATATGGCAAAGCGCTCCATACGATGCATGAAGTTTTGGTAGTCCTTCAGGGTTTTAAAGGGCTGGGCAGAAGAGCCGGAGCCCAGCTGGGCCAGCGTAAGAGGCAGGCAGGTAAACTGCTGCACCGGCATCAGGTGATCGTGGAAGGTAAGCGCCTCCCGGTTAATGCTGAACTCGCGTTCGAGCATATCATAAGTAATGCGGTCGTTGCCTGAAAGCGCCGCGGTATCAATCCCTTTAATCGCCTGCTGATAGCTGGCATAAAAAGAATCGAGTTGGGCGCGGTAGCCTTCACTGATGTCTATAGGCAACTGGTCGTTATATTGATTCTCTCCATTCTGGGTGGCCTGTAATGGATTGAGGGCCATGTTTTCGTTGTAGTACCGTTCGGCCAGGTGATGCAGGGAATCCTGCGTGGCTTGCGGGTTACCGTGATTGCCTGATTGCTGGCAAGCCCCGGCCAGCAGGGCGGCACACAGGATAAGGGCGCCTTTTTGTTGTAACATTTTCATATTGATGGGTTGTGAACAGGTAGTAATTTACCGTTTTATCCAAGAAAAAAAGCATTCCGAAGAATCGGAATGCTTATTTAGAACAGTGAACAATGAAAAAAAAGGTAAAAAATATTATTTAAGATTTTTTATACGAATACTTTTGAAAGAAACTTCGTTACCATGATCCTGTAAAAGGATGTGCCCTTCGGGCAACAGGCCAAAGTTTTTCCAGTTTTTATACTTGCTGATCGCCACCAGATCCTTGAAGGCCTGGGAGCCCCGCTCATATTCCAGCACTTTAAACCCATTCAACCAGTGCTCAACGTGGTTATTTGGATACACAATAATACGACCTTTGTTCCATTCTCCAATAGGGTAGATGGCACGTTTTTCCTGTTTTCTTGTCATGAGGTCGTAAAGACTTGCTAAAGTGCGGTTTCCGTCGCGCCCTAACTTGGCATCCGGGTGCCTTTCGTCGTCCAGTACCTGGTACTCCAGCCCGATGGCCGACTTGCCGCCTGTTTCATAGGCCTCGCTTACGAAGTATTTTACCCCGCTATTGGCGCCAGGCGTGAGTTTGAAGGAAAATTCCAGTTCAAAGGCGCTGTATTGTTTTTCGGTAATAATATCGCCACCGCTGCCTTCCTCATCTCCCGTAGAATGGCCAATGGTAAGTAAACCATCCTGCATGGTCCAGCCTTTGGTGGGGAAATCCTTCTTATACACGCCCCTCCAGCCTTTGCTGGTTTTTCCGTCCCATAACAGCTGGTAGCCGTTTTTCTTTTCCTGGCCGGAAATGGTGTTATCCACATTGTTTACCACGTAGATCTTATCATAGGGTGTATACTGTGAAGCTGCCGGATTTTCTATCAGGCGGATATTCTTCCAGTAGATGTTTTTGTTTTCATCTGCCGCATTTTTACCGATGCTATGCACCTGCAAAGCGATAAAACCCTTTGGCAGCGCGGTATCTACCAGGTGGGCAGCAGGTACGCCATTTACCCAGGTACGCATTTCATTGCCCCGGCATTCAATACGGTACTTGTTCCAGCCGTCTTTTTTGAAAGCATTTTGCCCGGCGGGGTTCAATTCCATTGGATACTGCCAGCCCCTGCGGCCTTCTTCATAAATACCACCACTCCATTTACGGTCGGAAGGGTCAATCTCCATCTGGTAGCCAAATACACGACCATTCTGGTAGTCGGGCCGGCTTTGACTGCGGAACTGGATGCCGGAGTTGAACTCCTTACCCAGTTTGAATTCCAGCTCCAAAATAAAGTCGCCGTACTCTTTCTCTGTAGCCAGGAAAGAGTTTGGCGTGTTCTGTACCGTGGTGCCCACAATTTCGCCGTTCTGCACATTATATTTTGCTTCTCCTCCCAGTTGTTTCCAGCCTTTCAGATCTTTACCGTTGAAAAGTTGCTGCCACTGGGCTTTCTGGGCGAAAAGGCCACCATACATGCACAGTAGGGAGCCACATAAAAGGATCGTCTTTTTCATAACTAAAACGGAATAAGGTGACCAAAATAAACAATGAAAATGATTTTTACAACCGATTGCAAAAGATTAATCTTATTTTTTATTTTTTACGGACATGATAATCTGATCACTAGGTGGTTTGACAGAATTATAATTAAAAATATTTCTGCAAACGATTGCAGCAATGTAAAAATATCTTATTTTGTTTTCCAATAGTCCACGTAGCGCAAAACCAAAATCGTCAGAAACATACTCTTTATCTACAATCATTTATAAACTACGTTATGAAAAAAATTTTTTCACGTCTAACTTGTATGATAGCCTGTTTGCTATTTTACCAACTTATCCAGGCACAAAGTAACCCGGTTACCGTAGAAGGTAATGTACTGGACGCTCAGAAGCAACCACTGGTTGGGGTAACAGTGGCCATTAAAGGGAAAAATTCAGGCACTCAATCGGATGGCAACGGCCATTTCCGCCTTAAAGTTGCAGACGCTGCCAATGCAACGCTCGTATTTACCTACATCGGATATACCACGTATGAAGAAGCTGTGAAAGGTCGTGCAATCGTTTCCGTAATTCTGCAGGAAGACCGGAAAAAACTGGAAGAAATAGTGGTGGTGGGATATGGTTCACAGAAGAAAAAAGATGTGACCGGGTCTATCTCCTCGGTAGGTACCAAGGCCATCCAGGATGTACCGGTTACCAACCCCCAGCAGGCATTACAGGGCCGCGCTCCCGGGGTGGAAGTACTTAATAACAGCAGTAAGCCCGGCGATGAGCCCACGGTGCGTATCCGCGGCAGCCGCTCTCTCAGGGCAGGCAATGATCCGCTCTACGTGGTAGACGGGATTCCTTACGCTGGTAGTCTCAGCGATATCGGTACAGGAGTAATACAATCGATGGATATTTTGAAAGATGCCTCCGCAACAGCCATTTATGGCTCCAGGGGCGCCAACGGCGTAGTGCTCATTACTACCCAGAAAGGCAAGGAAGGAAAACCCCTGGTTTCTTACAGCGGTTCCTATGGCTATGTACATCAACTCGGTGAAACGGATATGATGGACGCGACCCGCTTCATTGAAATGCGCAGGGAAGCCAACCGCACCATCGGCAAATATGATGATGCCAACCCGGATGCTTCCGACAAAAAAATATTCAATGCGGTGGAATACGCCAATATCAAGAAAGGTACTAATGTGGATTGGCAGGACCTGATGATCTCCCCGGGGTATCAGACCAACCACGGCCTCAGTGTAGCCGGCGGTACCGAAAGAACGAAGTACACTGTAGGACTTGGCTACTTCAAAGATCAGGGCGTATTGAAACTGCAGGATTACGAACGTTATAATTTCAATGTGGGCATCGACCAGATGATCGGCGACCGGGTTCGGGTGGGCGCTACCCTGTTAGGCGCTTACAGCGAGCGTAACGGCGAAACTTATAACGGTATTGACAATGCGCTGAAAATGCTGCCGATTGCCGCTCCTTATGATGACAATGGAAAACTGATCACTTATCCTACCGGCGACAGCCAGCAGCCTAATCCGCTACTGGATTATGTGCCAGGTAACCGCGTTGAATTAATGAAACGCTTCCGCATCTTTACCAGCCTGTTTGCAGAAGTAGAGATCATAAACGGTCTGAAATACCGCCTCAACGTGGGGCCGGATGTCCAGAACTACAACTATGGCCTCTTCCAGGGTAAAAACAATACCAACCTGCTGATCGGCGGTGGCGACGCTACTGCGTCCAAAGGAAACGCTTCTACCATGGCGTATACTATTGAAAACATCCTCACCTATAACAAGGAAATCAAGAAACATAATATCGGCTTTACCGGTTTATACAGCGTTCAACGCCAGAATGTGGATATTTCCACTACCAACGTAAGAGGTATCCCGGTAGAAACCCAGCAATATTACAACCTGGGGCAGTCGCTCAATGTAACAGGCGTAACCAGCAGTCTCAGTTCCTGGACCATTCTTTCCTATATGGGCCGTCTGAACTATGGATATGACGACCGGTACCTCCTTACCCTTACCCTCCGTGCGGATGGATCTTCCAGGTTTGCGCCAGGAAAGAAATGGGGTTACTTCCCTTCTGTTGCGGCAGCATGGAATATGGTTAATGAAAAATGGCTGAAAGGACAAAAAGTGCTGGATAACCTGAAACTACGCGCCAGCTTTGGTCGTATCGGTAATACAGGTATTGATCCATACGCTACCCAGGGTAGCCTGAGCAGGATTCCGTATTCCTTCGGAAATAAAGGCGTGCTGGGTTTTGTGCCGCTGCAACTGCGTAATCCCAATCTCACCTGGGAAACTACCACTTCTACCGATATCGGTCTTGATTTCGGGTTCCTGAATGGCCGTATCACCGGTGTGGTGGAATGGTATAATCAACGCACTACCGACCTGCTCATGCCGCAATCGTTGCCTTTCAGCAATGGGTTCAATGAAGTGCTGATGAACCTGGGTACTTCCCAGAACCGTGGTTTTGAATTTGGCCTGGGCGCTACCATTATCGACAACCCTGATGGATTCAGCTGGAAAATGGATGCCAACTTATTCCTCAACCGTTCAAAGATCCTTTCGCTTGGCGATGGCAGAACTGCGGACGTGGGCAATGCCTGGTTTGTTGGTCAGCCTACCTATGTGTACTACGATTTCAAGAAGACCGGCATATGGCAGGATAAAGATGCGGCACTGGCTAAGCTGTACAACGTGAAGCCAGGTGAAATCAGGCTGGAAGACGTAAACAAGGATACGCTTATTGACGCCAAAAACGACCGCCAGATACTGGGCTCACCTCAGCCCAAATGGTCCGCAGGTACCACCCAGCGCTTCTCCTACAAAGGATTTGAATTGTCGATCGTAGCCTTTGCACGCATGGGAAGCATGATCAAAAGTGATTTCTACCAGAACTATAATACGCTGTTTGGCCGTTATAACAACCTGAACATCGACTATAATACACCTGCTAATCCAACCAACGATTTCCCACGGCCTAATGCCAACCAGGAAAGACCCAGCAATTACCAGTCGCTAAGCTATTTCGACGGTTCATTCTTCAAGATCAGGAACATTACACTGAGTTATGCCTTTTCAGACGCACTCGTGAAAAGCATGCACATGCAGGACTTCCGGGTAAACGTAGGCGTGAAGAACCCAATGATCCTGGCGCCTTACCGCCAAACCTGGAAAGGAATTGATCCGGAAGACGTAAATGTGATCGGTATTGATGCCCCTGCCACCTGGATGCTGCAGTTCGGAATAAATGCCAAATTCTAAAATCAACCATCTTTAAAAGAAAACGTTATGAGAAATATAATTCCTGTCATCATACTGCTGGCCGTTGCTGCCAGCTCCTGCAATAAAATGCTGGATGAAAAGATAGTCACCAACGTAACAGATGATTTCTACAATACCAAAGCAGGTTTTCAGACAGCCGTAAACGGTTCCTACGTGTCAATGCGCAACTTCTATAGCACAGAACGTGGTATGACACTCACGGAAACAGGCACAGATATCATCACCAACGGCTCTGATGGTAACTATAAATTCACCAGCCAGTATACATCACAGCTGGACTCCCGTTACGACCACGTAAGAGAAGTATGGAACAGCTTTTATCAAACCATCAACACCTGTAACGTGGTAATTGACAGGGCCGATAAGATCACCGACCTTGATGAAGCGGCAAAGAAAAAAGGCGTTGCGGAAGCGAAGTTCTGCCGGGCGCATTATCATTTTGTGCTGATGGAGATGTTTGGCGCCATTCCCTTACGTATGAAAGAGAACACGGAAATTGTAAGAGAGGCGTACCGCGATTCAGTATCTGCCATCTATGATGCCGTGATCAGTGACCTGCAGGCTGCTGCCGCTGATTTGCCCGCCACACAGGCCGAATGGGGCCGCGCTACCAAGCCTGCTGCAGAGCATTTGTTGTCGAGGGTATACCTGACCCGTGCTTCCTCTCCCCAGGCAAAACCCGGCGATTACGCCAATGCCGCCAAATATGCCGATATGGTGATTAAGAACTACGGGTTTAAATTACTGGCTGATGTTGGACAGGTATGGGCGCAGGGTAAAGAAAACAATGATGAAACCATCTGGGCAGCGCAGTATACCACCGACCCGCTGTATGGCTATCCGGATAACAATGCCTGCCGCTTTTTCCTGATGCAGTACGATGTGCTGAAAGGAATGAAGCGGGATCTGGCAAACGGTACGCCCTGGAAGCGTTTCAGACCTACAAAGTTCCTGTTGGATACACTGTATAAAGACAGGATTCACGATGTGCGTTATGAGAAATTTTACACCGTGCTGTGGAGAACCAATGCGCCCATCGATAACCTGAAAATGGGGGATACCGCTGTGTATATGCCGGGATATGACGTATCCGATGCCGTGATTGCCAGCAAGCCTTATATGCTGGTGCCGCCAAGACAGTACACAGAAAAACTGTATCCTTCCCTGAACAAATTTGCCGACGCTCTTCGCCCGGATAACCAGGCCTCCGGTGTAAGACCCTTTATTGCCATGCGCCTGGCGGAGGCTTACCTGATAGAAGCAGAAGCGCTCATGATGGATGGCAAAAAACAAGAGGCGGCCGATCTCGTAAACATGGTCCGCTGGAGAGCTGCACGCATTGGCGCCACCCCAGCCGAAACACAGGCTAACCGTGATGCCATGACCGTATCAGCCGCTGATATGAATATCGATTTTATCCTGGATGAAAGAGGCCGTGAACTGGTAGGAGAACAACTCCGCTGGTTTGACCTTACCCGTACCCATAAACTGGTGGAAAGGGTAAAACTGCACAACGAAGATGCCCGTAACAATATCAGGATAACACATATGCTGCGTCCTATTCCACAGGACCAGATCGACAGATCAGTGAACGAATTCCGGCAGAATCCGGGCTATTAATTGTTTTTCTTTTTTTGTAAAAAAATGCAGCGGAGATCATACCCATGGTCTCCGCTGCATTTTTTGCTAAAAGCTAAATGCGTATCTTCAGTGACCCTTTTTAACGTAATAAAACTCTTATTGCTATGGCACAGAAAAAGATATTACTACTAACAGGAGATTATGCAGAAGATTATGAAACAATGGTTCCGTTCCAGATGCTGCAGATGATTGGGCATGATGTACATGCGGTTTGCCCCGACAAGGCTGCAGGCGATAAGATCAAAACAGCCATCCACGATTTTGAAGGCGATCAGACCTATAGTGAAAAACCAGGGCATGGCTTTGTGCTGAATGCTTCCTTCAATGATGTGGCCGGCGCGGATTACGATGCCCTGGTGATAGCGGGAGGCCGGGCCCCGGAGTACCTTCGTCTGAATAAAAATGTACTGGAACTGGTAAGGCACTTCTTCCTGGAAGACAAACCGGTGGCTGCTGTTTGTCATGGTATCCAGATACTGACTGCCGCCGACGTTGTACGGGGGAAGAAACTCACCGCTTACCCTGCGGTGGCGCCTGAAGTTACTGCATCCGGTGGAACCTATGTATCCGTGAATGTATACGAAGCAGTAGTAGATGGAAAACTGGTAACAGCTCCTGCATGGCCGGCTCATCCGCAATGGATAGCAGCATTCCTGCAGGTATTGGGAACCAGTATTACATTGTAATTTATTTATGTATAAATAATTGATTTAAAGTTAGATAAAGAAAGTTTAAATTATCTTTCTATGGATTTTCAAATTAAACTGCCATTGCTTACCTTTGCAGCCAAATTCAGGAGGCTATCCCTGCATTGGTCATTGATAATTTGTAATTCGTAATCGATTTTTATATATGTCCGGACAGCTTAAAGAAGTTCGTAACCGAATCAAGTCTATTCAATCTGGTCAGCAGATCACTAAGGCCATGAAAATGGTAAGTGCTGCTAAATTAAGACGTGCCCAGGATGCTATCATGCTGATGCGCCCTTACGCCGTAAAGCTCCAGGAAATGCTGCAGAATATTGTTTCCAACAGCGAAGGCAATATCGATACGCCGCTGGCAGCGCAGCGCCAGGTTGAAAAAGTACTGATTGTGGTTATCACTTCAGACAGGGGCTTGTGCGGCGCCTTCAACTCCAACCTGATCAAAACTGCAAAACGTGTGATCCGTGAAAAGTATGCAGAGCAGTTTGAACAGGGCCAGGTAGAAATCTTACCGATTGGTAAAAAAGGATATGATCATTTTGTACAGAACGGTTACAAAGTAAATGACAGGTTCTGGCAGCTTTTCGGCAATCTTACTTTTGATCATGTGAAAGAAGCGGCAGCCGTGGCCCTGCAAGGTTTTATAGACGGTACTTACGATGCCGTTGAAATTGTTTACAGCGAATTCAAGAATGCTGCTACACAGATATTTGTAACAGAACAGTTCCTGCCGATTGCAAAAGTGGAAAATACAGATAAAGGTGGACTGAAAGCAGACTACATCTTTGAACCGGAAAAAGATACCCTGATTGCTGAACTGATGCCAAAGATCCTGAACACCCAGTTCTTCAAAGCCATCCTGGATTCCCATGCTTCCGAGCATGGCGCCCGTATGACTGCCATGGATAAGGCAACGGAAAACGCCAGCGAATTACTTCGTTCCCTGAAGATCTCCTACAACCGTGCCCGTCAGGCCGCTATTACCACCGAGCTGACAGAAATTGTGAGCGGTGCTGCTGCATTGGCGAACTAAGCTGTTGAAGGGATTATTAACACTAAGTCAACAACTGAATTAATATTTTCAGATTAGGGTCAAAGACTGTATTTTCGGTCTTTGACCTTTTTTGTAAATCCACACCTCCTGTTTAACGTATGGAAATATCACAGATCATCCCGCACGTGGAAGCATTAATTTTCGCAGCCGACAGGCCGTTACCTTTGCTGGAAATAGTGGATCTGCTCAACAATGCGCTGGCTTTCCTGGAAGACCGCACCAACCTGGACCAGGTGGAAGCCGCTATGGAAGCCATCAGGGAGAAATACAGCTCTGAATTTTATGCTTTCGAAGTACGCAGCAGCGGGGGAGGCTACCAGTTCCTCACCAAAAAAGATTATTACCAGACAGTAGCCCAGCTCAACGGGGATAAGTTCCTGAAGCGCCTTTCTACTGCCGCCCTGGAAACCCTTGCTATTATTGCTTACCGGCAGCCGATTTCCAAAGGCGAAATTGAATATATCCGTGGTGTGAGCACCGATTATTCTATCCAGAAACTCCTGGAAAAAGAACTGATCGTGATCACCGGACGCAGTGAAGACCAACCCGGGAAGCCTTTACTATATGCTGTTTCCCGTTCCTTTATGGACTATTTCGGGATCAGCTCCGTGGCCGACCTGCCCAAGCTGAAAGAATTATTTGATGAGGAAATGGTACAACCTACACTCATCAATGATGAGACCGCCACCGTAGGACGGGAGGAACACGGCAACCATACCGCTGAAACCGCCCATTCCCTGATGGTATCGGAAGACGGGGAGCTTCTGGATCCAGACCACCAGCTGGACCAGCTCACCTCGCCCACCCCGAACACAGAAGAGGAACCACCCGCTTCCGAGGATGAAGAAGTGGAACCGGACGATGAAATTGTTCGCTTTGATGATATTATTGAAGAAGTGAATGAAGAATTTGGTGAGGACAGCGAAACCGGCCTGGCAGAAGCAGATGAGGCAGAGGCAGATGAGGAAGATGAAGACCCTTATGCCGTGAGAGATACAGCTTCCAGTGCCAATGATGAAGAAAGCGAAGACCCGGATGGTATTGTTGAAGATATCATCTCCGGAGAAGAAGAGAAAGAAGCAGAAGAACAGGAAGAAGAGGAACAGGAGGAAGACGAAAAAGGAGACAATGATGATAGTGATGAAGAGCCGGACAGCACCATGGAAGACGCCATTTTAGGAGAAAAGTTACTGGAAATAAGTGGTCCGGGTATAGAATATGACGATGATGAGGAAGAAGAAGAGGATGAAGATGACGACGAAGACGATGAGGACTATGACGATGATGATGAAGATGAGGACGACGAAGAAGATGATGAAAAAGACGAAAATTCCGGAAAATAAAAACAATTCCAGATAAAAATAGCGGCTCACAAGGCCGCTATTTTATTTAAAGAACCATTGTAATCAGCATAATCCTGGGTCAGGCAAAATCCGCTATGACCCGCGCGAAAAGCCCGCTCAGGAGTTTATCCGCTTTCCCCGCTACGGCAATAATTTCTTCTATGGAAACGGGGTGCAGGTTATCGGGATCGCATTCATCTGTTACCACCGAAACGGCTGCACAGGGCAGTTGCAACTGGTTAGCCACAATTACTTCCGGCACAGTGCTCATGCCTACCAGGTCTGCACCAATCATACGGAGAAAGCGGTATTCCGCCCTTGTTTCCAGGTTGGGGCCCATAACGGAAACGTATATTCCTTTTTTTAACGTGGCGTCTATTGAAGCGGCAGCGGTTTGCAGTTTGCTGCCCAGTTCAGGATTATATGGGCGGCTCATATCCGGGAAGCGGGGGCCGTATGCGGGTGCATTAAGGCCACGCAGGGGATTTTCGGGCTGCATATTAATATGGTCATCCAGCAGTACCAGGTCGCCTTTTTTGAAATCGGGGTTCATGCCGCCGGCAGCGTTGCTGAGCAGCAGCTGTTGGATGCCCATTGCTTTCATAACGCGTACCGGGAAGGTGATCTGCTGCATCGTATAACCTTCATAGTAATGAAAGCGGCCCTGCATGGCTATTACCGGGGTGTTGTGGATATGCCCCAGGATCAGGTGCCCTTTATGAGACTCCACGGTGGATTCCGGGAAATGCGGGATCTGCTGGTAAGGAATGGAATGCGCTATTTTTATATGATTTACCAATTCTCCGAGGCCGGTTCCCAACACTACGCCTATGCGCGGCTGTTCAAAGGAAAAGGATTGCAGATAGTTGGTAGCCGCAGCTATTTGTTGCAGTAACAGGTCCATACGTTTGTTGAATTTGCTGCAAATTAATTCCCTTTGCGCGCAATCAGGTAAAACAGTGGTGGAAAATATCGTTTAAACCATAGCAGGATTTTTTCTTCCCGGGCAATGAGCACTATCTTTTTTCGTGTATGCATGGCCTTTAGGATCTTCCGGGCGCAACGGTCTACGGGGATGCCGTTTGCCTGACCGGGGTCCATTTGGCCGTAGGGCTCGCCGTTGGCGGTAATGGCGGAGTAAGTGATAGGAGTGTGGATGCGTCCCGGGCAAACGATAGTGGTATATAATCCGGGGATGGGTTGTTCTGTTTGCAGTGTTTCGAAGTAGCCCTGTAAGGCATGTTTGGCGGCGTTGTAACCGGAGCGCCAGGGATAGCCCATTAATCCGGCCATACTGCTGATCACGATGATCTGCCCACTGCCTGTTTGCCTGAAATGTGGCAGCAGGGCTTTGGTGAGCATTACTGCGCCGAAGAAGTTCACTTCCATCAGCTGGCGGATAGCGGCTACGGAAGTGTCTATCAGTTTGGAGCGTTGCGTAACGCCGGCATTGTTGACAAGTACATCTATTTTCCCGAAAAGCTGCAGGGCGCGTTGGGCGCCTTCATTCACCTGCGATTCGCTGGTAACGTCCATCAGGAGTATTTCGCAGTGGGGCGTGTGTTGCAGGCATTGGTGGCGTACTGCTTCCAGGGCAGGCTGGTTCCGTGCGGCGAGTATCAGCCAGGCTTTTTCCTTTGCCAGCAAAAGCGCCAGCTCATGGCCTATACCCGAGCTGGCGCCTGTGATCAGTATTACTTTATCTGTAAAGTGCATTTAACCGGTGTTACGATTTTAAAGGCACCAGTCTGATGTTTTTCCATCTTACCTTGATACCGCCGCCGGAGTGGATCTGCAGGGCTATCTGGCCATTGGCTGCACCGATCTTTTCGTCTTTAAGTGTGATCATTTCGTGACCATTGAGCCAGGTGGTTACGTTATCGCCCTGTACGCGCACTTTCATGGTATTCCACTCGCCCATTTTCAGGTACTTTTCTTTTTCTTTATCAGGTTGAATGAGCCATCCGCGGCCATATGATTCGTAAATACCGCCGGTATGCATATCAGGAGGCGCTACTTCTGCCTGCCAGCCGGTGATTTTGGTGCCTTCCAGTGAAGAGTGGAAGAATACGCCGCTGTTGCCATTGGCTTCCTGTTTGAACTGAACGGTTAGCTCAAAATCCTTGTACTGGCCATCAGTAGCCAGGTAGCCGTATTCTTTATCCGGGCCGCTTTCGCATATCAGTTCGCCTTTTTCCACGTACCATTTCTCTGTACCGTATACTTTCCAGCCATCGAGATTTTTACCATTGAATAAAGTCTGTGCTTTTTGAGCAAATGCACTACCGGTTCCCAGTAACAGGGCGGCTCCAAGTAAACAATTGAAAAAGGTTTTTTTCATAACACTGCTAAAATTTAGTGATTGTTCTGTAAAAAAAAGTCCCCCGGGATAAACCGGAGGACTCCAATATAAGTTCAAATTCCTGAATTATTAAATCAGAAAACTATCTTGCTATATTCACTGCTCTTTTTTCACGGATCACAGTTACTTTAATCTGGCCAGGATACTGCATTTCTGTTTGTATCTTATTGGCGATTTCGAAAGACAGGCGATCTGCGTCTCCATCGGAAACTTTATCGCTTTCTACGATAATGCGCAGTTCCCTGCCGGCCTGGATAGCATAGGCTTTTTCCACACCATCGTGGGCAAGCGCCAGGTTTTCGAGGTCTTTGATACGCTGCAGGTAGCTCTGCATGATTTCGCGGCGTGCGCCCGGGCGTGCACCACTGATAGCATCACAGGCCTGAACGATGGGGGAAATCACGTACTGCATTTCCATTTCATCGTGGTGGGCGCCGATAGCGTTTACCACGGCAGCGTGCTCTCCATATTTCTCAGCGAGCTTGGCGCCGAGGAGGGCGTGGCTCAGTTCAGTTTCTTCATCAGGTACTTTACCGATATCGTGCAGTAATCCCGCACGTTTGGCCAATTTAGGGTTCAGGCCCAGTTCAGCTGCCATTACCGCGCAAAGGTTAGCGGTTTCTTTGGAGTGCATGAGCAGGTTCTGGCCATAGGAAGAGCGGAAGCGCATCTTACCTACCAGGCGTACCAGTTCTTTATGCAGGCCATGGATACCCAGTTCAATAACGGTTCTTTCACCGATATCCATTACCTGTTCTTCCAGTTGTTTCTTGGTTTTTTCCACTACTTCCTCGATACGTGCAGGATGGATACGTCCGTCCTGTACCAGGCGTTGCAGCGATAAGCGTGCAATTTCGCGGCGCAGCGGGTCAAAGGAAGATAATACGATGGCTTCAGGGGTATCATCCACGATCAGGTCCACACCGGTAGCCGCTTCGATGGCGCGGATGTTACGGCCTTCACGGCCAATGATCTGACCTTTGATCTCGTCGCTTTCCAGGGTAAATACAGTGATGGTATTTTCAATGGTTTGCTCTGCGGCAGTACGTTGAATGGATTGGATGATGATCTTTTTGGCCTCCTTGTTCGCTTTTAATTTAGCGTCTTCAATGATTTCCTGGATATGAGAGAGGGCCTGTGAGCGGGCTTCTTCTTTTAAACTCTCTACCAGTTGGTGCTTCGCTTCTTCTGCTGTTAAGCCGGCTACTTTTTCGAGGCGGCGGATATGTTCTTCCTGGTGTTTTTCCAGTTCAGTGCGTTTGATGGTTACCAGTTCCATCTGACGGTTCAGCGTTTCCTTGATAGCGTCGTTTTCGTTTAATTGCTTCTGGATTTGCTCGTTTTTCTGGTTTAATGCCTGTTCCTTCTGTTTGATACGGTTTTCCGATTCTCCCAGTTTCTGGTTACGCTGCAATACGTCTTTCTCGTATTCACTTTTTAGTTGCAGGTATTTTTCCTTGGCTTCCAGTAACCTGTCTTTCTTAAGATTCTCTGCACTGATCTGTGCATCTGCAATGATTTTTTTAGCCTGTTGCTCAGCTTCGTCTATTTTATGCTGCGTATTTTTGGCAAAAATCACCTTACCTAGCACAATCCCGATGATCAACGCCACTACTGCAGCTATTGTCGTGATAAGTGTAACATCATTCATATAAATTATTTATACTTGATTTATGTAGTATTCTCATACCCATATCGCTGCTAAAACACGACAGGGGCGAGAACTGACCCGCGAAAATACAAAAAAATAGCAGTTAAAGCGTCTTTGATACGTGATAATTAGCCAATTAGCTAATTCATTGTTAAGCAATGGGTAACGTGATCAACCCAATGCCTGGTTGATAATCTCTTCCAGCTTCTCCAGCTTCTCCTGCAAAAAAGGTGCAGTGCTTGCCTGGGCTTTACCGCCGCTGGTTACAGGATGTGTGGCGTACATGATAAGGGCCATAGCAATATAGTCCTGCAGGTCTTTCCCTGCATATGCAGTTTTAAAATCGACGATCTTCTCATTCACTTCTTTCATAATACGACGTACCTCCGCTTCTTCTTCCGGTTTGATCTTGATCCGGTAAGAGCGGTCGGCTACTATGATATTAACGGGAATGAGTTGCTCCATGATGTATGATTTTAGGTCAGCTGTTCAGCAAAGCAATACAGCGGTCAATTTCTTTAATGTAATCATTGATCTTGCCGCGGATCTCTTTTTTGAACGCTTCATCTTCTGCTATGGTGGTACCGCCCTGGGCAGTAGACGCAATTTTCATCAGTTGCAGTCTTTCTTCCAGTCCCTGTACCGCCTGTTGCTGCCGTTGCAGCTCCTGTTGCTGTATGCTTACTTCTTCTTTCAGCAATGCATTCTCAGCCTGCACCTGCTGGAGCTTTTTTACCAGCAGGTGCAATCTTTCTTCTACACGTTGAATGTATTGCTCCAGAACCATTTCAATTTACTTATTTTCTTATCTCCGCCTGTAACTGTGTTTCAAACGTTTTGATAAGTTTGTCCATTACACCATCAATTTCCTTATCTGTAAGTGTTTTCTGGGGATCCAGGAAAGTAAAGCTTACGGCGTAAGACTTCTTATTAGCCCCCAGTTTTTCACTCTCAAATACATCGAACAGGTTAACCTGTTGCAACAGGCCGGATTTTACACTGCGTGCCGCTGATTCTACTGCGGCAAACTTTACCTGCTTGTCGAGTACCAGCGCCAGGTCTCTCCGTACCGCCTGGAATTTCGGTATTTCCTTGTAAAAGTTATCACTTTTTTGCAAGAGTCCCAGTATTTTATCCCAGTTGAAGGTAGCATACCATACCGGCTGGCGGATGTCGAACTGCTTCAGTTTAGCTGTGGGCACGCCTCCCAGTGTAACCACCACCTGGTTTTTCACCTTGATATCCCACGACGGCTGCAGGCCCGGTTCAGTGCTTTCCGCCCAGGTGAACTGCTTATAGCCCAGTTGCTGCAGGATATTGATCACAAATCCTTTCAGGAAATAGAAGTCGACCGGACTGGATTTGTGCATCCAGGTTTCCGCTGTTTTTTTACCGGTGAGATATAATACCAGGTGATTATTTTCACCATAACCTTTTTCCAATACGCGGTAGGTTTTACCGAATTCGAAGAAAAGGAGGTCTTCGTTTTTGCGGTTCAGGTTATGGGCAACGCTTTCCAGGCCGGTTTCCAGCATGGAAGGGCGCATGATATCCAGTTCTACGGTAAGACTGTTCATCATTTTCACCGCATGTTCCAGTACTTCCGGCGTATAGTATTTACTATTGGTGATAGAGTTGGTGAATATTTCGTTGAACCCGTTGCCGGCAAGATAGTCGGCCACTTTCTCCTTTACCCTTTCTGCGTCCGGCTGGGCGGAGAGCGCGGGGGAGATGGCAATTTTAGACGGGATCTCAATATTATCAAGCCCGTCGATCCGCATTACTTCTTCCACCAGGTCGGCCGGCAGGCTGATATCCGGTTTACTGAAGGGTACGGCTACACGAAGGCCTTCCGCGGTTTCAGACAGGATGTCGAAGCCCAGGCTGCGCAGAATGTTTTTGATCTTGTTATCAGGATAGTTGCCACCGCTGAGTTTACGGATATAGCTATACGTAGTTTCCACCTGTGTTTTTACTTTTACAGAGGGGTACACATCGATGATGTCTGAAGCTGCTTTACCGCCACTGAGCTCGCAGATAAGATCAGCCGCGCGTTGCAGGGCGAATACCACGTTGGATATATCCACTCCTTTTTCAAAACGGGTGGCCGCATCGGTTCTTAACCCATGCCGGAAGGAGGTGGTACGGATCCCGCCGGCGCTGAAAAAGGCGCTTTCCAGGAAAATATTATGGGTGGTATCTGTTACGCCGGAGTGTAATCCGCCGAATACGCCCGCTATGCACATGCCTTCGCCGGCGCCGTTACAGATCATCAGGTCCGTAGCGTCCAGTTTTCTTTCTTTTTCATCCAGTGTAACAAAGGGAGTGCCTTGTGGCAGGTTTTTCACCACTACGGCGTTGCCTTTTATAGCAGCCGCATCGAAAGCATGCAGGGGCTGGCCGGTTTCATGCAGAATGAAATTGGTGATATCCACAATGTTGTTGATAGGGCGCACGCCGATGGCAGTGAGCCTGGCTTTCAGCCATTCCGGGGATGGGGCCACCTGTACGCCGGTGATGGAAATACCGCTGTACCGGGGGCAGGCATCTGTGTTTTCGATGGTAACGCTGATGGCTAAAGGCGTATCTGCTTTGGGCAGGGCTTTTATTTCCGGCAGCTTTACCTGGTATTTATGGGTTTGTTCTATATTATTAAGGAAAGCGCAAACGTCTTTTGCCACGCCGATGTGGCTCATGGCGTCCATGCGGTTAGGAGTGAGGCCTATTTCAAAGATGTGGTCCTGTGCGGGCTTAAACACTTCACTCGCGGGAGTACCCGGCTGCAGGGAGGCGTCGAGCACCAGGATGCCATCATGACTGCTACCCAGGCCTATTTCGTCTTCTGCGCAAATCATTCCCTGGCTTTCTTCTCCACGGATCTTTGCTTTTTTCATGGTAAGCGGTTCACCGCCCAGCGGGTAGATGGTGGCGCCAATGGGGGCTACCACTACTTTTTGCCCCGGGGCTACATTGGGAGCGCCGCAAACGATATGCAGGGGCTCTCCGTTGCCGGTGTTAACGGTGGTGAGTTTCAGCTTATCTGCATTGGGGTGTTTTTCTGCCGTCAGTACTTCGCCGATTACTAATCCAGCCAGACTTCCCTTTACTGCTTCAAATTTCTCCAGGCTTTCCACCTCCAGTCCAATCCTGGTTAAAATGGTAGATAGTTCCTCCGGTGTAGGCTTTACCGGTAAATATTCACATAGCCAGTTGTATGAAATCGTCATTTATCTGCTCGGTTTATATAAGTGGCGTAAAGTTAACAACTAGAATTGATTTTCGGGCTTTGCGGCTTATCCACTTTGATTCTTTGGGTTTAAAAATGCCTTAAAACCGCCATGGTGCTGTGTTTTTTCAATATGTGGAAAATCTTTTGCCACAATGTGTGTGAATAATCGGACCTTTGCATGGGAATTTTCTGTGTTTTGGTGGATAACCATAGTATTGTCAGTGGATAACTGACATTTTGCTTGTGGACAACCTGTGTATGAGGCTTAATAAATTTAGTAACGAAAGAGAGGGCATTAATCGGAAAAATGCGTTTACCTTAGTTTGCTCGGCTTGAAAAAGTTTACAATTTCTTAACGTAGCTATCGCCCCTATAGAATGCGGGAAAATGCAGATATCGATTGTAAAAACAACAGGAAAGGCCCATTGACAGTAACCTTTTATTAACTTTTTTTAATACACTAACCATAAATGGATCTCAATCTTAAGAAAGACCGCAATGTGCGCAGAAAGCCGTCCATTGATGTGTCATCCTTGGTGTATGGCAAGATACCACCACAGGCTAAAGAATTGGAAGAAGCTGTTTTGGGAGCCGTAATGCTGGAAAAAGGTGCATTCGACACCGTTATCGAGATATTGAAAGGAGAGTGTTTTTATGTAGAAGCACACCAAATTATTTTTAGTGCCATGACCCGCCTGGCGGGTAAGTCGATGCCGGTGGATATTCTCACCGTTACAGAAGAGCTGAAATCCATGGGCTTACTGGAACAGATCGGCGGACCATTTACCGTTATGAAGCTCACCAACATGGTGGTGTCTTCAGCAAATATTGAAGCGCATGCCCGTATCATCCTCCAGAAATTTATTCAAAGGGAACTGATCCGCATTTCAGGGGAAATCCTGACGGAGTCTTATGAAGACACGGCGGATGTGTTTGACCTGCTGGACAGCGCGGAATCAAAATTATTTGAAGTCACGAATAATCACCTCCGTAAAAACTACGATTCCATCGACCGTGTATTGGTGAACACCATGAAACGTATCGAGGACCTGCGGAATAAAGGTGATGATATTACCGGGGTGCCTTCCGGGTTCCCTTCACTGGATAAAGTGACCTATGGCTGGCAGTCGACGGATCTGATCATCATAGCAGCCCGTCCATCGGTAGGTAAAACCGCTTTTGCGCTGAACCTTGCGCGTAATGCGGCCCTTCACCCCCGCTTCCCGAAAGGGGCAGCGGTATTTTCTCTTGAAATGTCGTCCGGCCAGATTGTACAACGTATCCTCTCGGCCGAATCTGAAATAAAGCTGGAAAAGATTTCCCGTGGTAAGCTGGAGGAATATGAAATGAAGAAGCTGATGACCCATGGTATTGAACGCCTGGCAAAAGCGCCCATCTTCATTGACGATACTCCGGCTCTCAACATCTTTGAGCTGCGCGCCAAATGCCGCAGGCTGGTACACAACCACGGCGTAGGAGTTATCATCATCGACTATCTCCAGCTTATGAGCGGCAGCGGCGATGGTAAAGGTTCCAACCGTGAACAGGAAATCAGTAAAATTTCCCGCGATCTGAAAGGGCTGGCAAAAGAGTTACAGGTACCGGTAATCGCCCTCTCACAGCTGAGCCGTGATGTGGAAAAGCGTAAAGATGGTAATAAAATGCCCCAGCTGAGCGATCTCCGTGAATCGGGCGCCATTGAGCAGGATGCGGACATGGTAATGTTCCTTTACCGCCCTGAGTATTATGAAATCAACACCAATGAAATGGGCGAATCCAATAAAGGTGAAACCCACGTTCGTATAGCCAAGCACCGTAATGGTCAGCTGGATACCATCAAACTCAGGGCCGTACTGGAATACCAGCGTTTTGAAGATGATGGCAGCCTGGAAAACCCCAGTGGAGGCAGTCCATTCGCTGGTATCAGCCGTCCGCAGCAAGGCGGAGGCGGCAACGATGAAGCGAAGCTGTATATCCAGAAGGGCTCCAAAATGAATGACATGAACTTCGATGAAGGATTTGAAGATGCACCATTTTAGCGCATAAAAAAGATATTGCTAAAGGCCGGCATCGCGAAGATCGCCGGCCTTTTTTATACGCGCGAAGTTTGTCTGACTCAGGATTACGCTGATTATAATGATTACCTGGATTGGACTTTTGGGATTTTGGATGATTCGGGGAGATATGAGCGAATATTTGCCTGCTGATATCTTCCAAAATCTTTAAATCTTGTTTGAGTTTTTTGGATTTTGAAGAATTTTGAAAGATATGAGTAAAATATTTATCCGCTGATATCTCCCCGAATCATCCAAAATCCCAAAAGTCCAATCCAGGTAATCAGCATAATCATCTGAATCCTGAGTCAGACAAAATCCGCGACAAAATCCGCGACAAAATCCGCATAACAGAATAATCAATGAAACAGCTGTATTTAAAGTACAAGGGACATTACAAAGACAATTTCAGTTTAGCCTATCCCGTAGTTATTTCCCAGTTAGGGCACACGTTAGTAGCATTATCAGATAGTATTATCATTGGCCATACCGGGAAGGTACCGCTGGCGGCGGTATCTCTGGGGAATGGTTTGTTCTCCGTATTTATGGTGGCCGGTATCGGGATGTCGTATGGGCTTACTCCGCTGATTGCACAGGAAAACGGGCGTGGCAATAAAGGCGCTATCGGCCATTTATTGAGTCATAGCCTTATTATTAATATGGTAGTAGGAGTGTTGTTGTCGGCCGTGATTTACGTGGGCAGCGGCCATTTATCTTTCCTGCACCAGGAGGGCGATGTGGCGGACCAGGCAAGGCCCTTCCTGCGCTTCCTGGGCTTTTCGTTTATCCCGCTGATGCTGTTCCTTTCCTTCAAGCAGTTTGCAGAAGGACTGGGCTTTACCCGCCAGGCCATGAACATCAGTATTATCGGGAACGTGCTCAACATCCTGATAGGGATCACATTGGTGTATGGCTTGTTTGGTTTGCCCCGCCTGGGCGTGATCGGCGTGGGGATCGCTACTTTTACAGACCGCCTGGTGATGGGAATTACTATGGCTTTTTATGTGCTGCGTGCGCCCCGTTTTAAACCTTATCTGCAGTCGTTCGGATTTAAAAACCTGCAGGCGGCTGCTATTAAAAAGATCCTGGGCATCGGCACGCCGGTGGCCATGCAATACCTTTTCGAGGTAAGCGCCTTCAGTGGCGCCGCTGTAATGGTTGGCTGGATGGGCGCTGCGGAGCTGGCGGCTCACCAGATTGCTTTGAGTCTTGCTGCCATGACCTACATGATGGCCAGCGGTATTTCTGCAGCAGCCGGTATTAAAAGCGGTAATAACTTTGGGAAAAAGGACTTCAGGGAACTTCGCCTGTCGGCTATTGCCAGTTATCATATGGTGCTGTTGCTGATGGGGGCCGCTGCGCTGCTGTTTACATTTGGTAATCACCTGCTGCCTTCTTTCTATATCCAGGATCCGCAGGTAATCATGATCGCTTCCCGTTTGCTGATCATTGCCGCTTTCTTCCAGTTGTTTGATGGTATGCAGGTTGTGGGACTTGGTATCCTGCGCGGCCTGGGCGATGTGCGTATTCCTACTGTGATCACCCTGCTGGCGTATTGGGTACTGGGTATTCCCCTGGGTTACCTCCTGGGGGTTAAACTGGGGTATGGTGTGGAAGGTGTATGGTGGGCGCTGCTGCTGGGCTTACTGGTGGCTTCCCTGCTGCTGTTTGCACGGTTCCAGATCAAAACAAAGAAACTGTAACGCAGATATACATCTTCCTATATTATCTTCGCAGGTCAGGATAATTAAAACCATCGTATGTCAGTTTTTTACGCACCGGAAATACAGCTGGATGCCACAGCATATACTATGAACGAGGATACTTCCAAGTATTGTATCCAGGTGCTTCGTCATGAAAAGAATGACGAAGTGATGCTGGCAGATGGGCGCGGTCATAAATTTACCGCGGTGATTACCGATGATAACCGTAAGAAATGCGTAGTGAAAATACGCTCGTATGAAACGGTGCCTATGCCTGCCAGGGCATTGCGGATCGCTATTTCTTTCACAAAAAATGCTTCGCGTATAGAATGGTTCCTGGAAAAGGCCACGGAGATCGGTATCCAGACCATCATCCCGCTGCTGACCCAGCGTACCGAGAAAGAAAAGATAAAACCTGAACGGCTGCAGAATATCCTGGTATCGGCTATGCTGCAGTCGCAACAGTTTTATTTACCAGTGCTGCAGGAACCACAGGCGTTTGATAAACTGGTGAAAAATAATAAGGACCCGCAGCGGTTCATTGCACATTGCCTGCCGGAGCAGAAAACACCGTTGCAACAGGTGATGCAGCCGGGGAAAGATACCATTATACTGATCGGACCGGAGGG
This sequence comes from Chitinophaga sp., assembly GCF_036569185.1. Taxonomy (GTDB): domain Bacteria; phylum Bacteroidota; class Bacteroidia; order Chitinophagales; family Chitinophagaceae; genus Chitinophaga. The sequence goes on along the minus strand of NZ_DATCRD010000316.1, from coordinate 4,433 downwards.
CGATTTTGCGCCGGAAGAGATAAAACTGGCACTGGAAGAGGGCTTTGTACCTGTATCACTGGGCGATACCCGCCTGCGTACAGAAACGGCGGGTATGGTAGCGGTAACGCTGATGAATGCCACTTACTGACGTAAGCCTGCACAGATCTTTTTCACAATGGTAGGGCCTTCGTAAATAAAGCCGGTGTATACCTGTACCAGTGCAGCGCCGGCGTCCAGTTTTTCCTGGGCGTCTTCCGCAGTGAAAATACCGCCCACTGCAATAATAGGAATACTGCCCTGGCTATGTGTATGAATATAGCGGATCACTTCTGTTGCTTTCTTTTTTACCGGCAGCCCGCTGAGCCCACCGGCGCCGATATCATTCACTTCAGCAGCAGGCGTTTTTAATCCGGCCCTGCTGATGGTGGTGTTGGTAGCTACAATGCCCGCCAGTTTTGTTTCCCTTACAATTTCAATGATATCATCGAGTTGTTCAGTAGTAAGATCCGGCGCTATTTTAAGTAAGATGGGTTTGGGTTTTATTTTCTGCGCGTTCAGTACCTGCAGGTGGTGCAGCAGTTGTTTCAACGGCTCTTTTTCCTGTAAGGCACGAAGGTTAGGCGTATTGGGAGAACTTACGTTCACCACAAAATAATCTACACCATCGTATAAGGCATGAAAACATTTTTCATAATCACTTACTGCTTCTTCATTGGGAGTCAGTTTATTTTTCCCGATGTTGCCGCCTACGATAATATTGGACTTTTTGCGTTGCAGTCTTTTTGCAGCGGCAACGGCCCCTTCATTGTTAAAGCCCATGCGGTTAATAAGGGCCTTGTCTTCCGGCAGGCGGAACAACCGTGGCTGCTCATTTCCCGGTTGGGGTAGCGGCGTTACAGTACCTATCTCCACAAAACCAAAGCCCAGGCAGGTAAGTTCATCGATATACTTTGCATCCTTGTCAAAACCAGCTGCCAATCCTACCGGGTTGGAAAATTTAAGCCCGAATACTTCGCGCTCCATGCCTTTGGTTTTAACGCCACAAAAGGCATTCAGGATATTTTTTCCCAGCGGTAACGAATAAACGGTCTTAATACCACGCATTACACTGTGGTGGATACTTTCCGGCGGATAGCGGAAGAGGAATTTTTTGATCAGGTTGTACATTGCGGGGACAAAGATAAGCATTACCCGGTTGGGAGCAAGAAGAGGGGGGAATTTTGTACATGCCGGGCCAGGACAAAAATTCGTGCAAGTAAAAATCCTTCCTATATTTGCCCTTCATCATGCTCGAGCTCCAGACATTTGAAGCATTATTCAAGGAAAACCATGCTCATTGCCTGGCCTTTGCCACCCACTACACCGGGGATTCCCATGTAGCGGAGGAGATAGTACAACAGGTATTCCTGCGCTTGTGGGAAAAAAGGGATACTATCACCATTACCGGGCCGGTAAAAGCATATTTGTTTTCTGCTATCCGTAATACCGCCATCAGCCAGTGGCGTAAGGATGTTGTGCGTTCTGAAAAGGAGAACGGGTATGGGAAGAGTAAAGACACCACTGTTGGCGCAGGAGAAGAAGTAAAAGAGCTGGAACGGCTGTACCGGCAGGCACTGGAAAGGTTGCCGGAGCGTTGCCGTGAGGTGTTTATCCTCAGCCGGCAGCAGCATATGAAATATGCAGAAATAGCGGAGGCAATGAATATTTCCGTAAAAACGGTGGAAAACCAGATGGGCAAAGCACTAAAGATCCTCCACGAGGAGCTGAAGGAGTACCTGCCATTGCTGACAGGTTTCCTGTTCTGAAAATATTTTCAGGCGCATAGGGGCATCGGTATTTCCCATGCGTCTTAATAATATATTACCGCCCGCAGGGCGACGACTGTAAAAACTTACAACAACAGATGACACCATCTTTTCCTAACGAGGCACTGCCCGATGAGGCGCTGTACACCTTGCTCTGCAAGTATCTGCTGGATGAAGCAGATGCGGAGGAGCGTGCGTGGGTAGAGGAATGGAAGGAAAGGGACCCTGGTAATATGGCCCTGCTGGTATCACTGGGTAAGGTACTGGATACAGCTGCTGCCAATGAAAAAACAGTGGCTGCAGATACTGGTTACGCCTGGTCGCAGCTCAGGGAAAAGATCGATGATAAGCCGGCGCTGATTGCCGTGAAATCCCGATCACGTTTTACCTGGCTGAAAGTGGCCGCTGTGTTGCTGGTGGTATTAGGCGCAGGATGGTGGTTCCTTACACGCAACCAGCCGGAGCAGGTATATGCCGGTCCTGTAAACACGGTGTTAAGTGATGGAAGCCAGGTGGAATTGTCCAACGGAGCGAAGCTGGCGCTTGCAAGAGGTTTCAGCAGCAGTAACCGGAAAGTAACACTTACCGGCGCCGCCAGTTTTGATGTACAGGGCAGCGCAGAAAACCCGTTTGTGATCGCCCTCGGGCGTAACGAAGTAAAGGTGCTGGGCACCCGGTTTATGATCAACTATGAACCTGGCGCCGCCACCCTGAAAGTGCATGTTAGCAGCGGAAAGGTAATGGTGATTAATCATGATAAGAAAGACAGCGTATTACTTACCGATGGTATGTTGCTGCAGAGTGACGATAACAGGCCTTCATTCCGTATCGCATCTCATGTAACAGATATGGGCAAAAGATCATTGTCTTTCCAGGATACGCCGCTGGAAGAAGTATTGCATACTATTACTGAAGTGTATGATATCAAAGTGGAAGTAATGGACACCGACTTGCTGAAACTCCCGGTACGGGCCAATTTCACGGATGAGTCGACAGAAGAGGTGATGAAATCGCTGGCACTTATGCTGAATGCTTCATATGAAAAAGTAAACGACCGTCAATACAAATTAAAATAGGTTTTAGTTGTCAGCTAAAGCTGTAGTCACACTTTCAATTTAGCTATATTATGTCGTTAGCCTTAAAACTGCTGACGGGAATATTGATATTAAGTTTTCCCCTCTCCGCTTTTGGGTGGGACTGGCAAACAAGAGTAACGGTAGTAGTAAAAGATCAGCCCATTGAGGCAGTATGTGGATTACTGGAAAAAGAATATGGTATTCATTTTTCATACAGCAGGGAACTTGTTAACCTGTCCCGGAAAGTTACCTTAACCATCCATCAGCAACGTCTAAAAAAAGTACTGGATGAACTGTTTGCCCCCGATGATATCCGGTTTGCCCGTGTAGGCGAACAGATAGTGCTGTCGCCTGCGCAACGCAGCAGCCGCACCATCAGCGGCTTTGTAAAAGATGCGGTAAGCGGCGAAAACCTGATCGGCGCCACGGTGTATTCGCCTGTGCTTAAACAGGGCACTACCGCCAACCAGTATGGGTTTTATAGTTTAACCACGGTAAAAGATACCAACAGCCTGGTGATTTCGTACATAGGCTATCAGCCTTTCGTACAAAAGGTGGCTGCAAAAGGCAACCAGATGATCAATATTCACCTGCAGCCGCTGGGTAGTTTAAAGGAAGTTGTGATCAGCGGAAAGGAAAATGTAAAGCTACAGGAACAAACCCAGATGAGCAAGGTAAACCTGAACACCTCTGAATTGCAGGCTATGCCGCGCTTACTCGGGGAAGTGGATGTGATGCGCACGCTGCAATCGCTGCCTGGTGTGAGTGGTGGTTCAGACGGCGCCGGTGGCCTGTATGTAAGGGGCGGTGGTCCTGATCAGAACCTGGTGCTGATAGATGGCTCCCCGGTATTTAATTTTTCACATTTCTTTGGAGTATACTCCCTGCTGAATGCCAACGTGGTAAAAACAACCGATCTGTATAAAGGCGCTTTCCCCGCGCGTTTCGGCGGCAGGATCTCCTCCGTGGTGGATATTGCCATGAAGGAAGGCGATATGAAAACATTTCACGGAGATGCTTCTATCGGACTGATTGCAGCCAAGTTCAATATAGAAGGGCCTATTGTAAAAGACAGAACCTCTTTCATGTTATCTGCCCGCCGCTCGTACCCCGATATTTTATTGAACGCCGCCATGAAAGCAGATAATACACTGGGCGATGGTGGCGATTTCCAGGCCTTCTTTTATGATATCAATGCAAAAGTGAATCATATCTTTTCTACCAAAGACCGCATATTTCTCAGCTTTTACCAGGGAGAAGATAACCTGTTACTGAAACAAACGGTTGATGATACATCATATGCCAGCAACCCATCGAAATATGTTGGCGAGAAAATGAAATTTTATGTGGGCTGGGGCAACACTATTGCGGCTATACGATGGAATCACATCTACGGGCCAAAACTGTTTTCCAATATCACGCTGAATTATTCACAGTATAAATTTTCCACGGAGTTTGAACATAAATATACGCTGGCAGCTTCCGGTGAAAAGTCGGATGTATACGGAAGATACGGTTCCCGTATGGCCAACAGCGGCGGGCGCATAGATTTTGATTACCGCCCTGATCC
>NZ_DATCRD010000315.1:0-14580 GCF_036569185.1 Chitinophaga sp. | reverse complement strand
GGCCTATACCGCCGGCAATGTTGGCAAATGCGTTGTTCTTTAACGGCCCCATGATCTTTTTATCATTGGCCACCAGGAAAAGCGCTATGCCGATAAATGGTACAATAAAAATGGTGATGGTTTGCGCAAGAATGATCAGTTCCAGTGGTAACTTGCCAAATGTGATGGCCACGGTGGCGCCGATGAGCATGATGATGCCAATGATGGCGCGTACTTTACCGGAGTTGAGCCCGCTGCCGTATCCCAGCGCATCGCCCAGGAGCGTGCCTCCCAGGGAAGCATTACCGATCAGCGTAGAGAAAGAAGCGCCGAACAGTCCGGCGAGGAACAGGGAAGAGGCCAGGTTGCCAAAAATAGGTTCCAGTGCACGGGCCATATCGGTAGCATTGGTTACCGTGATTCCCTTTGTGTGTAAAACGGCGGCGGAACAGATCAGCACCACTGCGCTCAGGATGCCGAGGATGATCATGCCGGTAATGGATTCGCGTCCTGTTTGCCGGATGCCGGGCTGCCATCTTCTTCTTTCCTGCACCAGGTAGGTTTGGTAAATAGCGCCTACAATGGAAAAGCAGGATGCGGTAAAGGCGATAACCAGTTTTAGAGAGCCTTCCGGGATGGTGGGCCGTAGCCCCTGAATGGCAGAAGGCACATCGGGCCCTGCCAGGACAAGCGTGGTCAGGAATGCTACCAGCATCAGCCCGATAAGGGCTATCATCACCCGCTCCAGCGTTTTATAGAATGTTCTGAAAAACAAGAGGCCAATGGCAATGGCATTAAATAAAATGATCCATCCGGCGGGCGCTGTTTTGGTGCCTTCCGCCACGGCCATGCCAATACCAATGGAATTGCCTGCCTGGAAGGAAGCGCATACCAGGAAAACACCAATGCCCATGGCTATCTTAACGGGCTTTCCCCATTTCATTCCTATGGTGGTGAGCAACGATTGCTGGGAGGCTATACCTACGCGGGCCGCCATGGTAGTAAAGATGATCATAAAAAAGATAGTCATTACGATCAGCCAGAGCAGGGAGTAGCCGTAATGCGCGCCCATTACAGAAGTGATGGTGATCTTACTCGGGCCAAATACCAGTGCAGCGGTAATCACACCAGGACCAATAGAGCGGATCCATTGCGCGCCTTTTCCGGCAGCTGTTTTCCGGGCTGAAGGAATAACAGGAATAGAAATGTCGGAAGCATCGTTTGACATATACGGCGATTGAAATTTTGGCAGATATGAATAATGATAGTAAAAAGCTACTCAGTACATGTATTCTCGGGTACGTACCCGTAAGTTAAGATGCATTCTTAGGAAAAGCAAATGTATGGGCACTTTATTTTTTTGCAGGGCATCATTTTATAGGATAGGAGGCGCTGTAATCCTCGCCTGTAGCCGCTGTGAAACAGGATAACGATATTAGTATGTTTTTTTCCTAAATTGATGCCAGTTTTACAAGGGCAGGATCCGGGCAACCGGAAGCTGTTTGTTTAAATAACCTTTTCAGGATAGGATAATAATGAAGAAAGAAAACCGTAAGGAACTGTCTGGCATCAAGGAGATCGCCAGGCGGGCCAATGTTTCTATTGCAACAGTCGACAGGGTACTGCATAACCGTACCGGTGTTTCCCCAAAAACAAAAGAGTTGATAGAGGGTCTTATTAAAGAATTGAATTACCAGCCCAACCTCCTGGCCCGCAACCTGGCGCTGAAAAACAACCTGAATTTTGCTTTCCTGATACCATCCGTTTCCAGGGAATCAGATTTCTGGAATGCACCATTAAAAGGGCTTCAGCTGGCAGAATCAGAGCTTTTGCAGCAAGGGGTAAAAGTAAGCCACTTCTTTTTTGATCTCGAAGATAAATCCTCATTTGTCAGCCAATACCGGCAGGTGCTCAAGTTACAGCCGGATGGCGTAGTGCTCGCGCCTTCATTTATAGCAGAGTCCCGGGAGTTTGTGAAACAATGCAGGAAGAAGAGAATACCCTATGTGTTTATTAATTCTGATATCCCGGAAGAGGACAGTCTTTGTTACATCGGACCGGAGCTTTACCGCAGCGGTTACCAGGGAGGCCGCCTGGTATCCTATATAACCAGGAAGCAGGATAAGATCATGGTGGTGAATATTTCAAAGGAAATAGACGCACATCATCACCTGCTGAGGAAGGAAGAAGGTTTCCGCGCTTATTTCACAGAAAAGAAGCTGCCCAATCCTATCGTCCGGCTGGATATACATCATACCGGTTACGCCTCTGTGAAGAAGGAATTCCTGGCCGCATTAAAAAAGCACAAGGATATCAAAGCCGTATTTGTCACTAATTCACGGGTGGTAACCGTGGCCGACATTGTAGAGAAACAGGAAATAAAAAACCTGGTGCTGGTGGGATATGACCTGGTAACAGGAACCAGTGATTTCTTAAAACAACAACTGATCAGTTTCCTTATTTGCCAGCGGCCGCAGGAGCAGGGGTACCGGAGTATAATGACACTTTACAACCAGTTGATGTTAGGCATAGCGCCACCGGAAAAATCTCTTTATATGCCCATTGATATTGTAACGCCGGAGAATTATGAGTTTTACAGGAACTAAATAAATGCTTTTGTCGGTAACGTACCCGAAAAATATATTATATTGTAGTAAATTTCACCGACAGGAGTACAAAAATGAAAAAGGAAGCAAATGAGCAAATGGCCGGCGTAAAGGAAATAGCCCGCAGGGCAAATGTTTCCATCGCCACGGTAGACCGGGTGATCCATAACCGGACCGGCGTTTCAGAGAAAACAAAGAGCAGGATAAATAAGATCATAGATGATCTTAACTATCAGCCTAACCTGATTGCCCGTACCCTGGCTTCCCGGAAGGTATTTGATTTTGCTGTGCTGATCCCGCATGTATCAGACGAATCGGATTACTGGAGAGCGCCGCTGTTGGGTATTGAAAAAGCAGCGGCCGAGCTGCAGCAGTTCCGGATCAATATCCATCCTTTCCTGTTTGATCAGAATGAGAAAGAATCGTTTATCAAACAAGTGGAAATGGTGTTAAAGCTCCGGCCGGATGGCGTTTTAGTGGCGCCCTACTTCATCGACGAAACAGTGGCCCTCGCCAACCATTGTGATGCCACCAATACGCCCTATGTTTTTATCAATTCAGATATCCCCGATCTGCCAAGCACCTGTTATATCGGGCCGGATATTTACCAGAGCGGTTACCTGTGTGGGGAACTGATAGATTATATTGCGCCTGATCCCAGCAAGATCCTGGTGGTAAATGTATCTAAGGAAATCAAAGCTCCCAGGTATAACCGCTTGCTGCGGAAAGAGGAGGGGTTGCGTTCTTACTTTAAACAGGCCGGGAAAGCGCATCCCATCGTTAAAACGGATATCAGGAACACCACTGATGAAGGTATCCGTAAAAGCCTGTCGAAGATGTTCAAAGATCATCCTGATATCAGGTCTGTATTTGTAAGCAACTCCCGCGTGGGCTCTGTGGCGCGGTTCCTGGAAGAATCCGGACGGGGAGATATTTTTCTACTGGGATTTGATTTCCTGGAAGACAATATTGCTTACCTGAAAAAAGGGATCATTGATTTCCTGATCTGCAACAGGCCACTGGAACAGGGTTATCGTGGCATCATGAGCCTTTATCGTGATGTAGTGGTACATAGTCCTGTTGATTCGCAAAACCTGATGCCTATTGATATTGTAACAAGGCAGAACTGTAATTATTACCAGATATAGGGCAGCTGTTGAATGATAGTCTGCAGCATCAGTTACACGTTATCTTTGCACGGTTGCTTCCCCGTTGGAAATTCACCATTTTATTTTCCATTCCGTTGCTGCAACGTTTTCATTCCTTCCGCAAATCTCTTTCCCAACTCCCTGGCGCTTTCTGTATTAAAATGGGTATGATCTCCCTTATGCTGCAACCCTTGTGCGCTTACTACATTTGTAAAGGGAATGCTGTCGGGAACCGCCTTCAGCATAGCGTTAAAGTTCATAAAAGCCGGGCGGAAGTATCCGATTTCACCTATGGTTACCGGTAGCTGCGGCATATTGGCTACTGTTCTTATACGTTGTATGAGTTCCCGCAGTAAAGCAATATAGCCGGGACTATCCTGGAAGTTGCCTGAATTGGCCTCGCCCTGGTGCCAGAGTATCCCTTTCAGTACCCCATATTTCATCGCTTCTTTAACACGCATCATGGCATCATCATACGGATGCGTGTGGGTGACGCTGTCGTATGCTGCCGGTACCCAGAGCTGGATGGAAGTGCCACCTACTGCCGCGGGAATAAGGCCGATTTTTATTTTCCGGTTGGCAGGTAACATATTTTCTGCAAAACTGATGGCTGGTCCTACACCTGCTTCTTTTTTATCGAAATGAACAGGATCTGTTGCAGGAACAAATTGCCCGGTGCTGTCGAGCATCAGGATCCGCTCATTTACCGGCTTCCTGACCGCATCTGTTTTTCCCCTGCCGGCCATATTGGATTGACCGATCAGCAGGTATAAATGAAAGTTGGGATCTGATCGCTGTGCATAAGCAGGAGAAATTAAAATGATCAGGTAAGCCATCAGCAACAGAAGGGTGGAAGTACATTTCATTTGCAGTAGTTTGTCAGTGAATATTAACGGGCAGTGATACCGGGTAAAATTGTTTGATGCTGTAAAATAAGATGCAAATATTATCTTAAAAAATTTGTTTTATAAGAATTGTTTTATACTTTCGGGTACGTACCCGAGATTCTAAAGAAAGGACTTTGCTATACTAATCAAGATAGGGAACGATGTAATAAAAAACAGCATGATACTGTAATTCATGGACGTACTGTAATACTGCCGCAAACCAAAAAACTAACCTGTAAGGACTTAACATTATCACATATGAAAAACGCTTTCTTGCCCTGGTAAATAGGGATGGGAAGATGTTGGTAGGATTGTCTGAGTTTTAATGCGAACAGAAATATAGCTGTAAACAACAGCCAGAATCAGCTCCTGTAAGGAGTAAGCATCTCTATGTAGTCGAAAAAGAGAAAATAAATGGAGTTGGAATAGACGGACAGTAAACTGTTTTTAACCGGTTTTCTGTGGAGGATTCATGCTCCTGTCAAACATCGTGTGCGTACACGTTTTTTTATACAATGAAGAATGAAATCAAAATCTATCAGCCAAACTTATTAAAATGAACACGTATCATTCAAGGCCTGCTTTAATTTTCATGCTGCTCCTGTTGCTTTTCTTTGCGCCGGGAAAAATTTATGCGCAGCAGTCTAAAAGCCTTACTGGCGCCGTTACGGATGCAGAAACAAACGAGCCTATACCTGCAGTAATAATCAGGGCAAAACAGACGGGCGCTGTTATTAAAACAGATGCAAATGGTAAATACACCATTACGGCAGATGAAGCGGATGTCCTTACATTTTCCGCGATGGGCTATACTTCAAAAACGCTCAACGTTACGAAAGGAGCAGTAATGAATGTAACGCTCAGCAAGTCTGTTTCCAATTTGTCGGAAGTGATTGTAGTGGCTTATGGCGCTGTTAAAAAAACAGACCTTACCGGTTCGGTGGGCCAGGTAAACATGGCCGACATGGCCAAAGCGCCCGTGGCTTCGTTCAGTGAGGCGCTGGCAGGACGTATTGCCGGTGTACAGGTTTCCTCCCAGGATGGGCAACCCGGGAAAGGAATGGGCATCGTTATCAGGGGCGCCAACTCACTAACGCAAAGTAATGCGCCCCTGTACGTGATTGACGGATTCCCCATCGAAGATCCGGAAGACGGCATGCTTAACCCCGACGATATAGAAACGATCAATATCCTTAAAGACGCGTCTGCAACAGCCATTTATGGCTCCAGGGCGGCCAACGGGGTGATCCTGATAGAAACGAAGAAAGGCAAAATTGGAAAACCCGTTGTTTCTTTGAATGCTTCTTATGGTGTGCAACAGGTCCAGAAAAAAATACCGGTGATGGATGCCTATGAGTTTGTAAAATACCAGTCGGAATTGAATAAAACATCCGCCAATGCTACCTATTTTACGAATGGAAGAACATTGGAATCCTACAGGGATATGGAAGGGATCAACTGGCAGGACCAGGTATTCCGGCAGTCGCCTGTAACCATCAGCAACATTGCTTTAAGGGGAGGTACCGGTCAAACGAGGTATTCCATCTCAGGATCTGTTTACGATCAGAAAGGCATCGTCATTAATTCAGGGTATAGCCGCTACCAGGGCCGTGTGGCTATTGACCAGGGTATCGGCAAAAAGCTGAAGGCAGGCATCACTACCAATTACAGCAAGATCACCACTTCAGGGCAGCCGCTGTCGGAAGGAAATGGTCCTTCCTTTACTACTTACCTGTTATCCAGGGCCTGGGGCTACCGGCCGGTATCCGGCAATCCAAACGCGGACCTTACGGAAGAAGATGGGGATATGGATTTCCTCAACCAGTATGATATCCGTTTAAACCCCATCATCACCAGTAAGAACGAGCATAACATCAATAAAACATCGGATTTTCTGACCAATGGGTATCTTTCTTACGCACCGCTGAGCAACCTGGTGTTCAGGGTTTCCGGTTCCATCTCCAGCAGGCAAAGAAGGGGAGACCTGTTCTTTAATTCCAAAACCGTGCAGGGAAGCCCACTGAATCCGCGGAATGTTAAAGGGCAAAATGGCTCTGTGATCTATTCGGAAACAAACATCTGGTCTAACGACAATACCGTTACGTATAATACTACTTTTAGCAAGGATCATAAAGTAACCATACTGGGAGGCGTTTCGTTCCAGCAGTTCAATGCTGAAACTTATGGTTATGCCGCGCAGAACCTGCCGAACGAGCAACTGGAAATGCCTGGCCTGGATGAAGGGATCCCTTATACCAGTTATGCCAGTGCCGGCGAAAGCTTTATGGCGTCTTACTTCAGCCGCCTGAGTTACAACTACAAATCAAAGTATCTCTTTGAATTTACTTTCCGGGGCGATGGGTCCTCCAAATTCGCCAAAGGCCATAAATGGGGATATTTCCCCTCGGGGTCTTTTGCCTGGAATATGCAGGAAGAAGCATTTATGAAAGGATCGCGGGTGATATCCAATTCAAAGCTGCGACTTAGTTACGGAAGTACCGGCAACAACCGGGTAGGAAATTATGACGCGTATTCCGGGTTAAGTTTTCCGGTGGCGAACTCTTACTCGTTTAATAACGCCACTCCCGGCAAAGGCGCCATTATCAGCGGTATTGGTAATGGTAACCTGAAATGGGAAACCACTACCCAGTTGAATATTGGTTATGACCTGGGGTTGTTTAAAGACAGGATTGAGTTTACCGCTGAATGGTACCGGAAAATCACCCGCGACCTGTTGCTGAATGCAGACCTTCCTGCCACCATGGGCCTGTTGAGCGCACAACAGAACATCGGTAAGATCCAGAACCAGGGCCTGGAGCTGAGCCTCAAAACAGTGAATGTAAGAACGAAGTCGTTTGAATGGACCAGCAATTTTAACATCAGCTTTAATCAGAATAAAATACTGGAACTGGTAAGAGACCAGGAGGCGCTGTATACAACAGTGAACTTTGAAACCCAGTATAACAACAACCCTCCCTATATTTCGCAGGTAGGACAGCCGGCAGGTATGTTTTACGGGTATATTTTTGATGGTGTTTACCAGTTGGATGATTTTAATAAATCAGCCTCTGGTGTGTATACGCTGAAACCCGGTGTAACTGATAACGGCGCTGCCGCCCAGCCCGGGCATATTAAGTACCGTGACCTGAACGGGGATGGGAACATCAGTACGGCAGATCTGACCATCATAGGGCGTGGGCAACCGCTTCATACAGGCGGCTTCTCCAATAACTTCACTTACAAGGGATTTGATCTTGGCGTATTCCTGCAATGGTCTTACGGCAATGATATCATGAATGCCAACCGCTATATGTTTGAAGGGAACGGGAATATAAGGCTTAGCCTGAACCAGTTTGCCAGTTACGAGGATCGCTGGAGTGAAACCAATCCCACCAACAAAAACTTTAAAGCCGGCGGACAGGGAACCATCGGCAGCTATTCCTCAAGAGTAATTGAAGATGGTTCTTACCTGCGACTGAAAACTGTTTCATTTGGTTATAACATCCCGGAAAAATACCTGCGCGCTTTACACTTCAGTAAACTAAGGCTCACCGTGGCCGCGCAAAACCTGCTCACATTTACCAGTTACACAGGTATGGACCCGGAAGTATCTGTTCGTAGTTCGGTACTAACGCCTGGATTTGACTTCTCGGCTTACCCGATCGCAAGAACAATCGTTTTTGGACTCAATGTCATTTTTTAATTCCTGACGCTCATAACATACAAATATGAAGTACAGCTATTTACTATTATCCTTGTTTCTTCTCATCAGTCTCAATGCCTGTGTAAAGAAACTGGATAGCAAACCAAAGGATTTTCTGCAGCCTTCCGATTACTACCGCACCATAGAACAGCTGAACATTGCATTGAATGGCGTGTATGATAACCTGGGGGTATTATATTCCAATCCCATTCATTTCAGGTTTGGATTTGAGGGAGATGAGCACTGGTATGTAAAAAATTCTCCGCTGAGCGGGCTGCATATTTATGATTATACCGCTGCGCATCCCGATTTCCAGACTTTCTGGAGTAACCTGTATATTGGTATTGGCCGTGCCAACTACCTGCTGGCTAACCTGGATAATAACCCCGCGCTCGATTCGGCTGCCCGCGCCAGGGTGAAAGGCGAAGCCCTGTTTTTAAGAGCCTATTATTATTTTATGCTGGTGCAGAGTTTTGGCGGCGTACCGCTGATACTGAAGCCTCCTGTATCTGTTGACGATGTAAATGCACCCCGCGCCACTGCTAAAGAAGTATATGACCGCATCATCGCGGATATGACCGAAGCAGAAGGATTGGTTGCATCCATCAAACAGCTGGGCTTTGGAGGCAGGGTGAATAAGTCGGCCGTAAGAGGTATGCTGGCACGTGTTTGCCTGCATATGGCCGGTTATCCTGTGAAAGATATCAGCAAATATAAAGATGCGCGCAACTGGGCTAAAAAAGTGATGGACGACGGGGAAGCAGCGCATGCATTAAATCCTTCCTATTCCGGCGTATTCATTAACCTGATATCTGATAAATATGATATCAAAGAAAGCTTATGGGAAGTAGAGTATTGGGGCAATAAATCAGACGCCTATACGGAAACTGGCTCGTTGGGTGATGTGAATGGAAACGCCACACAGAACACACAAACCGGGTTTGCATATGCGGGCATCAAAGCAACGGCCGACTTGTACTACCGTTACCAGGAAGGGGATATAAGAAGGGATTGGTGTATCACAACTTTTAATTATGGTACCGCGAGCCAGCCCGCCAATCATAAAGTTTTTTTTACTTCTGTTAACCGTAACACGGCTTACAACAGGTTCCCCGGAAAATACAGGAGGGAGTATGAAGTGGTATTACCTAAGAATAACACAGGTACGCCCACCAACTGCCCCCTGATGCGTTACTCGGATGTATTACTCATGTTTGCCGAAGCGGAAAACGAAGAGTCCGGCCCTACAGCAGCGGCCATAGAAGCAGTGAACAAAGTGAGAAGAAGGGGATGGTGCACTGGTATTAAAACAGTGACCATTACCAGTGGAGGCGCCGGTTATACCACTGCGCCCACTGTCACCTTTACAGGTGGCGGAGGCGCAGGTATTTCGGCTACTGCGGTGATATCAGGTGGCCAGGTGACAGGGATCACATTTGCACCGGACGCCGTGTATGGAACCGCCCGCGGTATGGGATATACAGCTGCGCCCACCATTACATTCAGCGGGGGGAACGGCGCCGGGGCCAGCGCCACTGCTACCATTTATGCCCCTGCCGATGCCGATATGCCGGTGGAAGCCACCACCAGTAAAGACGCCTTCCGCAGGTTTATCCAGGATGAAAGATCCAGGGAGCTGAATGGAGAAACCTACCGTAAAGCAGATCTGATCCGCTGGGGCATTTTTGTGGAGCGCATGCATGCGCTTTCCGCTACCATTGAAAAAGACCTGGGCACTTCCACTACGCCTGCCTACTTAAATCTTTTTATCAAAGGGTTTGGGCCTAATATCTCAGACAGGAACCGGCTTTGGCCTATTCCCACCAGGGAGCTGACCTTAAACAAGGCATTAACACAAAACCCGGGCTGGTAATTTATAAACCAATATGCACATGAAAACTGTACTGATCATATTATCCATATTAACGATAACCGTGTCCTGCAAAAAAGAACCAAAGCTGGATACACCGGACTTTACGCTCACATCCTCTTCTGTCACTTTTAAAGCAGGAAAAGAAGGGCAGTTTGATTTTGAAGGAACGGCAGGTATTATCTCTTTTTATTCCGGTGAAACCGGGTTTGAGTATGTGCCGCAAGGAACTGCCACCGGCGTTAACAAGTCGATTGCCGTAAAAGGATATTCGGATGCCAGGCTTACAAAATTTACCTATACCTACATAGAAAAGGGTACTTACAAAGCTTTTTTTGTGGCGAAGAATATCAACATATATGATGGGAAGGAAGTGGTAAGGGCCATCACCGTTACTGTTACCGACTGATCACCCCGGGATAACTACAATCACAATGCATAGGAGACAATTTATTAGAAATACGGGCCTGATAGCTGCATTCACCGGGATGAACCTGGATCAGCTGAAAGGCCATGGAACACATACTATGAAAAATATAGAGGTTATTCATACCGGGTCGGATTTTGAACGCGAAAAGCTGGTACGGCCATTTGGTTTTAAAGGGGCTTACCTGACAGAGCTTTGGCAGGTGGCCTCCAGGTTGGAAACGGCATCGGGAATAAATAAAACCGGCATCGCCACACAAAGTGTATTATATGGAGATGCCGACCTGTTTGCCGCACATTCGGAAACGGAAGGGAATGCACTGATGTACCTGGTGGCAGGCTATGCTCTGAAGCTGATTAAAAAAACGCCCTTCCGCGATCCTGTAATGTTGCTGGATGCCATCTTTCCTCAATTACTGGCGGAAGCGAAGCAGTTAACCGGTAAGCCGGACCTGAACACCAATTTTGTATACAATGCGTTGGTGAGCGCTGATAATGCCGCCTGGCTGTTATACGCGGCAGAGAATAACTTTTCCACCTTCGGTGAGATGATCCCCGCCGCCTACAAAAAGGGATTGTCGCATAAGAACAATAAGGTAGCCATCATGTACCAGGTACCGTATGGTATGCCGGTGCAGGATCTGCAACAGGCTGCCGCCGACGGCTATTTTGTATTCAAGATAAAGACCGGCTATCCCGGCACCACGACAGAAATGCTGGAAAAGGATATGGCCAGGCTTAGCCAGGTGCACCAGGCGCTGAAAGACCTGCGTACCACGCAAACCCCCAATGGCAAACTGATTTACACGATGGACGCCAACGGCCGTTATGAAAAAAAGGAATGGCTGATGCGCTACCTTGACCATGCAAAAAAAATCGGGGCTTTTGAACATATCCTGTTTTATGAAGAACCGCTGGCGGAGCAGAATGAGGAAGATGTATCCGACACAGGTATTACTATTGCTGCCGATGAAAGTGTGCACAATGAAGCTTCCGCTATCAGGAGAATAGAACAGGGGTACAAAGCCATGGTATTAAAAGGCATTGCGAAAACCCTGAGCATGTCGATGAAGATAGCGGCGCTGGCGGCGGAAAGACAAATTCCCTGTATCTGTGCTGACTTAACTGTAAATCCTGTTTTGATCGACTGGAATAAAAACCTTGCCGCACGCCTGATGTCTTTTCCAGGCGTTGGTATGGGATTCATGGAAACGAACGGGGATATGAATTACCGCAACTGGAAAAATATGCTGGGTTATCATCCGTTGGCGGGTGCTTCCTGGACACAGCCTAAGAATGGCGTATTTGAGCTTAATGAAGACTTCTATCAGCAAAGCGGGGGCATATTCCGGCCCTCGCCACATTACCAGGAAATTGTTCAGTCACCACACTGAGTAAATGTTTCCTGTTGCTGTTTCCTGCTATACAATAAACCATAAATCACATCAGTTATGAACAAAATTTTACTACTTGTTTTGATGTTTTGGGCAGGCCTTAACGGGCTTAGGGCGCAGCAGCGTTTTGTTTCCTTCGACGGCGGTATTCCTGATAACTGGGAAAGTAACATAGCAGGGGCGATATCGCCCGGCACCGAACACCTGAAAGGAGGGGCCGGTGCACTGAAATGGACCGCGCAAAACGGGGATTATATCCGGGCAATGAACCTGGCAATTCCGGATACGGAAATCAGTAAGGCCGCCTCCAGCGCCGCGCAAATGTTTATCTATAGTGGGGCAGTGACCACTGATACACTGCTTTTCCAGTTTCTTGATGAAAATGGTGTGGTAAAGAGACAGGGAAAGATGCTGTTGAATTATAAAGGATGGATGGAATTTCACCGGTCTTATTATTACGACTATTCCCTGGATGGATCTTTTCCGGGAGCTTTCAGCCTGAACGAAATGAAGATTACTTACAAGCCGGCTAATGCTGCCAGTAGCTGCGTGATCTATATAGACGAAGCCACCATCATTGGTAATACGGATGTCCGTATTCCCGGCCCGCATGTGTACCCCGACTATCCCTATTTCAGGAAGAATGTAACGAACGCTCCTTACCTGGATGTGCTGGAGAACTGGAAGAGCGGTCCTGACCTGCCGGTTGTTGCGGCCACCGCCACGGAGCTGGCGGATCTGCAGACAGTAAAGACCCGTCTTGTAAGAACGACTGTTACAGACACCTTATTAACGGTTGCCAAAAACTATGTAAGTTATCTTAACATCCATTATAACAGCGATGGCAGCATTAACGGGAGAGGTATCCGCTACATCTACCGTCCTGATACTTTGGTGAAGCTGTCGTCTTATTGCGGATCATTGGCAAAAGCAGCGGATGCGGATGCGGATGCTTTATCGAAGTTATTATTGTTTACAGAGTATCTGCTTAGCGAAGGAATGGCGGAAGGTGGCAGGATTGTGATGCAAACCAATTCCTATCCGAACGCAAGGAATTTCCCGGTGGGATTTTTATTGGCGCTGCCTTATTATTCGCCGGCCATGCGGGAGGAAGTGGTAAAGATGCTGAAATGGTCTAACGAATATGCCGTGTTATATGGCGCTACTTTCCTGGAAGGTTATAGTGTCGACTTTCTCAATATAAAAATGCCATTGCTTTTTGAGCTGGCCGTCCAGGACCAGGATGATAACACTGCGGTTCGTGACCTGAAGCTGCTGAAACGTTTCCTGGAACGGAATACAGTGCCCGGGTTGGGCGGCAGGGACGGGATGAAACCCGATGGCGTTGGTTATCATCATGGGTCCCAGCATACCAGTTATATGGGGGCCTGGTTAAGATGGATTGATTATGCCTATAATTTAAAAGGTACGGTGTATAAAATAGATCTTACTGCTTATGAGAATATGAGTAAGGGGTTAACCTATTTGCTGGCCGGATCATCCAAAGGGGTGCTGTATGCGCATGCTGAATCCGGCAGGAATCCATTCCCTGATAAGTTACCCGTGACGCTCGATCGTTTTGAAAAATTTGTGGAAATAGGAGGGGATATTAAAGGGGGTGCTGCAGACCCGGTAATGGGAGGGATCTACAACGACGTAACAGGCGTAAATAAATACCCGGTGCCGGCTCGTTCTCTGAATGGGTTTCACCAGTATAATTACGGCGCACTGGGAATTCAACGGAAGGGGAACTGGACAGCGGTGATGAGAGGGTTTACGAGCAAAATATTCGGCGCCGAAATATACAGCACAGAGAACCGTTATGGCCGTTACCAGAGTTATGGTACATTGGAGATATTATATGGCGGTACACTCGCAGCCACCGGGTACATCCTCTCCGGCCGCGGATGGGACTGGAACGTAATGCCTGGTACCACCACGGTGCACTTCGAAGGCTATGCAGGATTGCAGCCCCTAAAAACTACGGCCATGGAATTTCAGAATTTAAATTTCGCAGGTGCATTATCCCTCGGGCAGGAAGGCATCTTCGGTTTAAACTTTTCTGAAAAGGCAAATGGAAATTATAGCCCGTCCCGCCTGGTGTTCAGGAAAACAGTATTTGCATTCGACAGCATCCTGGTTTGCCTGGGAAGTGGCATTTCCGCTCAGAATGGTTTAGGAAATGTAGCCACCAATTTTTTCCAGGCGATCCATAAAACCACCAATGCGCCCATTTATGTTAATTCAACCACCGCTGTTACGAATGCGAACTATGATGAAACCATCAGTACAGCCACAACACCGTTATGGCTGTTGAATGCGCAATCAACCGGTTATTATATCCCGGCCGGAAATGCGCCGGTGCGTGTTGTGAGAACGAGACAGGCTACCCCCAGGGAATCTGTCACCAACCAGAGTCTTCCGAATTCATTTGATACGGCCTATGCCAGCAAGGCATGGATGATCCACGGCGTGAACCCTGATAAGGTTAAATATCATTTTGTGGTAGTACCCGGCACTACGCCACAGGCCATGCAAACGCTGGCCACGGAGTTTGCCACCGCTAC
>NZ_DATCRD010000314.1:0-2990 GCF_036569185.1 Chitinophaga sp. | reverse complement strand
GGCTGATGCCAGCTCCCGTACCTACAGTGTGAAAATAAAGCTGAACAACCAGCAGGGCCGGCTGCTTCCCGGTATGCTGGCTGCTATCAACCTGCACACCGGCGGCACCGTTAGCGCGCTCACCGTACCTGCTACCGCAGTAGTAAGGGATGCAGACGATATCACCTATGTGTTTATTGCCAATGCACAACATAAAGTCGTTCGTAAGCGCATTACTGTAGGCGCGCTCACCGGCAAAAATGACGTAGTGGTAACCGCAGGATTAAACGGCGGTGAGCAGGTAGTGACCGCAGGACATTCCAATCTTAAAGATGGTACCGCCATCAGCCTGTAGCATTAAACAATTTTTATTTAGTCCGATAATCCTGGAAGAATGAAAAAAAGAAAGATAAGCTTCATTGAGGCCGCGATGCGGTATAAACAGGTGACCATCGTGGTAACAGTGCTGCTGCTCCTGCTGGGTATCTACTCCCTGCAGAATATGCCGAGGTCGGAAAACCCGAAAATAGATATGCCCGTGGCCATGGTATACGCCTTTTACCCCGGCGCAGATGAAATACAAATGGAAAAACAGGTGACCAATAAAATAGAGCAATACCTGTTTTCCTTTGAAGAAGTAAACAAAAGGAAAACCAGGTCCCAAACAAAAGACGGACAGGTTTTCATTACCGTTGAATTAAACACCAATATCAAAGACCGGAAAAAATTCTGGAGCACCCTGCAGCATGGCCTTAACGCCATGGCGCAGCAAACGCTTCCCTCCGGCGTGATAGGCCCGGTGGTGAACAGCAACTTTGGCGATGTAACCGCACAAATTATTACCGTATCCTCCAATCAACGCAACTATGCGGAAATAGAAAAATACCTGGATAAAATAGAAGACGGGCTCAAGATCATACCGGAAGTGTCCAAAATAAACAGGTCCGGCGGCCAGAAGCAACAACTGTATGTTACCATAGATGATCAGCAAATGCAGCAGTATGGTTTTGACCTGTCTACTATTGTCCGGACCCTGCAAATGCAGAACATAACCGGCTATTCAGGGGAAATGACCATCAGTTCAAATACCTTCCCGGTATTCACCAACAGCCAGTATAAAACAGCAGCAGACATCGCATCGCAGATCATTTATACCACGCCCCAGGGCACCGTGGTACGGTTAAAAGACGTCGCAAAAATTGAACGCCGCTTTGAAGAGCCATCTTCGTTTATCCGTATAGGTGACGACAAGGTAATGATGCTGGCCATTGAAATGCAACCGGGCAACAACATTGTGCAGTTCGGTCATATTATACAGGATAAGCTGAAAGAGATCGGAAGTGAATTCCCGGAAGATGTAAAAATAACCACCATCGTAAACCAGCCGGAAGTGGTGGACGATAGTATCCGTCACTTTATGAAGGAGTTTGGCTTAGCCATTGCTTCCGTGATCATAGTAGTGATGCTATTGCTGCCGGTGCGCGTAGCTGCCGTATCCTCGCTGGCAGCGCCCATTTCCATCCTCATCACTTTCGGGTTGATCAATATCATGGGCATTGAACTGCACCAGGTAACCCTTGCCGCGCTTATTATAGTGCTGGGCATGGTGGTAGACAATGCCATTGTGGTGGTCGACAATTATATTGAAAAACTGGATGAAGACATTACGCCATGGACAGCCGCCTGGCAGGCGGCCAGGCAGTTATCGCTGCCTATCTTCACTGCTACGCTGGCTATTATCTTTGCATTTGCGCCGCTGGCACTGTTCATGAACGGTATCTCCAAAGATTTTATCGCCGCCCTGCCGGTAACCATTGCCGTGGCGCTCATTACCTCTATGGCAGTGGCCCTGCTGTTAACCCCATACACCTGCTATGTTTTTATTAAGAAAGGGCTGAAACACAAAGTAAGCACCACCAAACAAAGGAAAAGCCTGCTGGACCGTTTGCAGAACACCTTTAACAAAGGCATCGAACTGGCTTTCCGTTTTCCAAAGACAACAGTGGGCATCGCCGCAGCAGCTATTGTACTGTCGCTGGTTCTGGCCGGGAAAGTAAAACAGGAATTTTTCCCGCTGAGCGAAAGCAAACAGTTCAACGCGGAAATATGGATGGCCAACGGTACTTCCCTTGAAGAAACAGAGCGGGTAGTAAAGCTGGTGGAAAAAGAATTACAGAAAGATAAACGCGTTGTCAGCATCGCCAGTTTTGTGGGTACCAGCTCTCCCCGCTTCAACGTTACCTACGCACCGGAAATGCCACGCAGGAATTTCGCACAGATCTTTATCACCACCTCCGGCAACGACGCCACCAACGACCTTGTAAAGGAATACCTGCCCAGGTTTGAAGGGTTTGTGCCCAACGGGTATATCCGCCTGCGGCAACTGAGCATGCAGGAAGGCTCCCCGCTGGCCGTTCGTATAATAGGCGAAGACCTGCACGACCAAAAGCGTGTAGCCGCACAGGTGACAGACATCCTGCAGCATACGCAGGGCACCAACTGGGTGCGCTCTGATTATGAAGACGATTACCTGGGCGTAAGCCTGAAAATAAAAGAAGACGCCGCCGCCAGGCTCGGCGTTCCCAACCAGCTGATCACCCAAACTATTGGCGCCGGCCTCAAAGGTTTTGCCGTATCCCAGATATGGGAAGGCGATAAGCCCATCGACATCTTCCTCCGGCTGGATACCAGCAACCGCCGGGCTTTCAGCGACCTGGGCAATCTTCATCTCATCAGCACCTATGGCAGCAAGGTACCGTTGAAAGAAGTAGCGGAGCTCACTCCTTCCTGGCATACCGGCGTCATTGCCCACCGGAACGGTATCCGTACCCTTACCGTACTGTCTGAAGCGCAAATGGGCATCATGGCTTCCGAAATACTAAAGAAAGCGCAGCCCGAAATTGAGAAGCTGCAGCTGCCACCGGGGATCAGTATCCAGTATGGCGGCGATGCGGAATCCTCCGGTGAAAACGCCCCCGGTATGGGCATGGCGCTGGGCACCAGTCTTATAC
>NZ_DATCRD010000313.1:0-2756 GCF_036569185.1 Chitinophaga sp. | reverse complement strand
ACAGATGTGGGATACCCTAACGGATCAGAAGATTGGAGCACCATGTCTAAAGCCGAACAGGAATTCGGGCAGGTTATTCAGCAATGGTGGTACCAGGAAGGAGCCTACGCCATGCTGCACGCCACCAAGCCGCAAACCCAGGCCTATGGGTTAAATGATTCCCCCACAGGGCTTGCATCCTGGATCGTTGAAAAGTTCAGCACCTGGGGCACACCGGGTGGCACTATTGAGGAGCATTTCACAAATGATGAGCTGCTCACCAATATCATGATCTACTGGGTTACCCAAACGATCAACTCCTCTATGCGCAGCTATGCTGTGGGCGCTTTTCAGCAACTGGCTTCAGCCCAAAAGGTGAATACCCCCACCGGCGTGGCAGTATTCCCCGGCGATGCTCCCACACCCATAGAATGGGCGCAAAGAAAGACAAATGTAAAACGGTTCACCAACATGGAAAAAGGCGGACACTTTGCTGCACTGGAAGCGCCGGAACTATGGGTGAAGGAATTGAATGCCTTTTTCAAAAGCGATGCTGTGAAGTAATTGACTGGAATAAATGGAAAGAGGGTGTATCAAAAAAAATCTGATACACCCTTTTTATTAAATATGCGTGGCATCTTCCCAAAAAAAAGAAAATCCGTGTCCCCATTCCTGATCTTCAATCGTTATGGCCATAAACCTACGATCTTATGACAAAGAAGACAGCTTTGCACATTATTTCCAGTGCCCGGGAAAACGATTCGTATAGTAAAGGCCTGAGCCAGGCTATTGTTGATAAATTAGCGGGGAAGCATGAGATTGACACTGTGATTGAAAGAGATCTTACAAAGGGCTCCCCTCCATTTCTGAACGGGGATCTGACCGGCGCTTTTTACAAGGATCCCCGGTCCCTAACTGAAGCGGAACGCCGCCTGCTGGAATATGCCGATTCCGTGGTGAATGATGTAAGCAATGCAGATATTTTAGTACTGGGTACACCCATGTACAACCTGGGAATGTCGGCCTTGTTAAAAGCCTGGATAGATCAGCTGGTGCGCTTTGGCGTTACTTATGGCTATGATGAAAATGGCGCCAGAAAGGGCCGCCTGAATGGCAAAAAGGTGTACCTGGCCATAGCCTCCGGCGGGAGGCTGGAAGATTGGCCTAAGGATCATGAGTTCATTGCTTCGCATGTCAATGCCGTATTTAATGCGTATGTTGGCAGCACCGAAACTCATACATTCAGGGTGGAAGGAACGGCCATGCCCGGCTTTCAGGCAGACTATGAAAAGATCTTAGCGCATTTGTAAAATATCAAACCATGAAAGAGTTTACATTAATATTCCGGTTAAACGACATCGCTGATTTTAAACCAACACCTGAACAGATCCAGGAACGTATGAGGTGGTTAGAAGGTATTGCTGCCCAGGGTAAGTTAGCGGACAAGGGAAACACCCTGCTGCCCGCTCCCGAAAGCGCAAAAACGGTAAGGGCTGATAATGTGGTCACTGACGGGCCTTATACGGAGATCAAGGAATTTATTGTTGGCTATGTGATCGTTAAAACAGCAGATATAGATGAAGCGGTGGCGATGGCGAAAGAGAACCCGATCTTTAAAATTGGAGGATGTATTGAAGTGAGGGAAGTATTAAAGCGGGATTAGCCTGCACTATCAACGTCATAAAAAAGGGGACCGTCTCAAAGTAATTTGAGGCGGCCCCTTTGTTCTTTACTTCAGATCCCCTATAGCAGCGCCAAAATTGATATGCAATACATTTCCATTGGAAAGTACCAGTGCCGGTACAGATTGCACACCGGCTTCTTCAGCTTCCGCCACCTTTGCTTTTTCAGTTCCCAGATGCACCACTTCTACTGCTTCCGAAGGAATGAGGTTCAGAATATCCTGTTCTGCACTTACACATACAGGACAGCCTGCGTGATAAAAAATTGCTTTTGCCATAATTATTGTTTTTAGAGATGCGTTGCAAAATTACCATAGACTTAGGCCAGGGAGCTGGTACAGTTTCTATGAAAACTGGTAGTCCAGCTCTTTTATGGTGGAAAGGATACGTTCCAGCTCCAGTATTTCATCCTTGTTCAGTGGCTTCAAAGGGCTGCGTAAATACCCGCCATCTTCTCCCAGCAGCGTTAGCCCTTCCTTAATAGCCCGCGGCAAACCTTTGGTTACAATGAACTTCAACAGGTCAACCTGCTTATAGAACAGCTCCCGGGCGCCGGCCAGGTCATTATTCAGAATTGCATGGTATAACCCGGTGTTAAGCCCGGGGATCAGGTTGGGAGCAGCTGTACACCATCCTGTGGCGCCCGCGGCAAATGCTGCCAGGGCAAGAGGATTGGAGCCGTTGTAAAAGGCCACTTCTTCTCCCAGCTCCCTTCTCAGGTAATGCATGCGCTGCACATCGCCCGTACTTTCTTTGATCATTGTTACATTCGGGATCTGCAGCAGCCGTTTCAGCAAGGCCGGCGACATATCCACCCCACCGGTGGCGGGATTGTTATATGCCATGATGGGGATGGAAATTTTGGATGCTACGGCATCGTAATGCTCAACGATCTCCTGGTCGGTTAGTTTCCAGTAACTCATCGGGATGATCATGACCGCTGTGGCGCCGGCTTTTTCTGCAAACCGGGCATGATAGATCGTTTTATCCGTAGTAAGATTGGATACCCCGACCAATGTTGGAACACGGCCGGCTACCTGTTGGATAGTTGCTTCGGTGATGGCTTCTTTTTCGGGATCGGTAAGGTAAGGCAAT
>NZ_DATCRD010000312.1:0-2919 GCF_036569185.1 Chitinophaga sp. | reverse complement strand
GCCCGGAACGCACTGTAAGGGTACATTGCCACCTGGAAGAAGAAGATACGCAGCTGCTTCCCGGTACCTACCTGCAGGCAATGATTGAAACCGGTGCCGCCGCCGTAAAGGCGTTGCCTGATGCCGCCGTGGTGAACTTTGAAAACAAGTCGTACGTTTTTGTGAAAAAGCCGGGAACCGACAGCACCTTCCATTTCAATATGCTGGAAGTACAGAAAGGGAACAGCGAGCAGGGATATACGGAAGTAATATTCCCCAAAGCTGAGCCGGAAGAAGAGGTGGTGGTAACAGGGGCATACGACCTGCTGGCCAAATTGAAAAACAGCGGGGAACATGAAGGGCATTGATGCGGCCAGCGTAGATCAAAGCGGGTTTTGTCTGACTCAGGATTATGATGATTTTGCTGATTTATTTTTTGAGTTTTAATTTTTACTAATTAAGGGAGATACCTGCCAGGAAAGGACTCTCTTTTAAGCGAAGCTCTAAGCGAAGTAATCCTATAAACGCTCATCTTATATAATTAAATAAATTTCATATATTTGAAATTAATAATTAGTAATAAGATGAAATATCTGAGATGGCCCTTTCTTTTTGGCGCTTTACTGATCAGCAGTTTAGCGATAGCCCAGGTACCCCTGGTAACGCTGGGGCCCGATTTCGCGGAGCCCGGAGACGGATGGGACAAACTGATGCAGTTGAAAAACGGTAACACCGTATACCTGCATTTCTCCAAAAAGGACGGGCTGCTGGTAAATATTTACGACACTGCGCATGCCCTGAAGATAACAGATACAGTGCATACGCACTTATGGAATGCGGCGGACCTGGAGTCGACCGAAATAGACGGCATCTTTGAAATAAACGGCCAGCCGGTGATCTTTTTACAACAGCTGGTAAAGTATAACCCGGTCATGTACCGCCTGGTTCTGGATGCGGAAACGGGCAGGCTGCTGCGGGAAGATAAGCTGGGAGAGCTGCCCGGTGTACAGCATCGCAGCGTGTTTATAGACGATAACCTTGCTACGCATGATATGTACGTGGAAAAAGATGCCCACAGCGATTACTATGCGGTGGCCTTTTTTTCGGGTACGCCCATCCAGAAAACAGACAGCGTTCGTGAACGCATACGGGTATTACATTTTTCACCTGCCCATGAGCTTATTGACAGTGGCCGGTTTTACCTGGGCGATTCTTCGTATAGCTATTTCAGTTATATCGGCATGGCGGTACAGGGAAAAGAGAAAGTGTACCTGGGCACCGTGGGATTTAACGCCAAACGGAAAGAAGGAGATGCAGGCGCCAAAGTGTTATTCTCTATGTTGTCGCCGGACTCGGCCACATTTGCCCATGAAGTGCTGGATTACACAGCAGGCTTTGGGAATGTAGCCGGCAACATCCAGGTGGCTGGTACACAGGTGCGGATGCTGTTGTATGTATCTTCTAAACAAAAAGAAGGATATACAGGCATGATGATGAATACGTTCCAGGCGGCTACCGGCAAACTGAAAAAAAATGTGCAGTTGTCGTTCCCTGAGCTGTCGCGCAACATGCAGCAAAACCTGAACTACCAGGACGAATACAAAGGAACGCCTCAACGGTTACACCTGAACGAAGATGGCAGCAGCACCCTGCTAATGGAAAGTTTTTCCTTCTTCAAACAGGGCAATTCCCAGGTCAATAAACTGCATACAAACCTTGGTGATATAGGTATCACACTACTGGATACCGTCGGCCGGGAAAACACCACCCTGGCTGTTTCCAAATACCAGGTGATCACCGGCGTATGCGAACCGTTCCAGCTGCAGCGGCGCAGCAAAAGTGAATGGGTGTTCCGGAATAAAATTGCAGCACTGAATACCAACACGTGGTTGTCTTACGACTATATCCCTGTGCCCGGCGTATCCTTTGTGCTCTTCAACGATTATCTTCAATACCTTGATACCGGTGGCCAGGACAAAGTGCGCAAGCCCCTGAAATTCGCGGCAGACGCCAACTTCGTTTGCTACCGTTTTTATAATGGCAAAATGGAACGGCTGTTCCTTTTTGGTATGC
This sequence comes from Chitinophaga sp., assembly GCF_036569185.1. Taxonomy (GTDB): domain Bacteria; phylum Bacteroidota; class Bacteroidia; order Chitinophagales; family Chitinophagaceae; genus Chitinophaga. The sequence goes on along the minus strand of NZ_DATCRD010000312.1, from coordinate 867 downwards.
CGGAAGTTACAAAGGGCTATGCCTGTATGATGGGAGCAGCCGATTACAACACACAAACCCGCATGTATGCTACGGTGCTCATTTCACGGAAAGGAGTAGAGAAAAAAGCCAATATCGCCTGGATAAAGTTTTAGAGGCTGGTCCAGCCTTCGGGCACTATCCCTGTACGGAACTGGTTCACCGCATTATGCGCCAGCCGGGTTGGCTCAGGTAAGCGATAGCTTTTTATGCATTGCAGCAGGATCTCCGTACTGCCGGGAATGTCTGTAAGATGTCCGGGTGACACGAAAACAGGTTGCACATTGGTTTTGCTCCGCAACACATTACCAAGTGGCTGCCCCTGTTTATCTGTAAGCGGCGTATAGCTGCCTTTCTCCATGCCCGGTTCTTCATATATCCCAAACAGCTTTTTCTTGGCGCTGCCTATAGTGGGTTGCTGTGCCAGCACTCCAAAATGACTGGCAATGCCCATACGGCGGGGGTGTGCAATGCCATGTCCATCTACCACCAGGATGTCCGGTTTCAGCGGTAACTGTGCCCAGGCATCCAGCAATGCAGGCACTTCCCGGAAAGCCAGGAACCCCGGAACATAGGGGAACAACACTTCTTTTTTTACAAGGCTGTAACCAACCGGCTTCATGGAAGGGAATTCCATTATTACAATTCCGGCATAAACTGTGGTACTGAATTTATTGAAAGAAATATCGGCGCCGGCTATATAGTTGAGCGGGCCGTTGTACGGTGTTATCTTTACGGTGTCTTTTAATTCCTTTTGAATGATGGTTGCCTGTGGAACAGTGAGCTCATTATAGTTAATCATGGATGCCGTTATTTATATGCTGCTTAAAAAAGGGATAGCTGGTCGCC
>NZ_DATCRD010000311.1:0-2904 GCF_036569185.1 Chitinophaga sp. | reverse complement strand
CAGTGAAAAATTGCTGAGGAAATAACGGAAACGGCTGATCGTAAATGTTTCGCCGGAGGCGTTGGTATAGGTAGCCTGGTTCCTTAGCAGCGGCTGCTGCCCCACCAGGTGGGTGAACGATAATTGCAGGGAAGGTACAGGCTCCGGACCGGCAGGCATCCAGGCAAACAACGCGGCGATAACCAGGAACCAGCAAGCATAGGAAGCAAAAATCCGCAAAATCATGGTATCCTCTTTTGTAAAGAAAGTTACAATGATTTTGCGGATTAATATTAAAAAGAAGCCTGCCGGCTACACTCTCTTATATCCTTTCCAGCCGTATAAAAACACGATCACAAAGCAGAAAGCGGGAATGCCGAAAGAAATGGCAAGCGACTGCCACTCCGTTACAACTCCCATCAGGTAAGGAACCGAAGCTCCCCCCACAATAGACATTACCTGGAAAGAAGCGCCGCGTTTGGTATGCACGCCCAAATCTTTTACCCCCAACGCAAAAATAGTTGGGAACATGATAGACATAAAAAAGAAAATAGCGATCAGCGCATACACAGAAGCAGCGCCGTTGCCGGTCATTACAAAAATGCTTAACGCCAGGTTGATGAGGGCATAAACAGACAGTAAAATATTCGGCGCTATTTTACGCATCAGCGCAGTGCCCACAAAACGGCCGCCCATAAACAATCCCAGTCCTACCGATAGCAGGTAGGAAGCGTTTTCCGTAGTAATCCCATGCCAGTAAGTAGTGACATAATTAATAAACAATGCGCCCACACCTACCTGCGCCGCTACATAAAAGAACTGCGCTATTACGCCCAGCACAAAATGACGATGGGCAGAAAGCGGGCGGGTATCTGCCATTACTTCAGGGCCTTCCTGTTCAGCCTCTTTGATTTCAGGTAATGGTGTTCTGTAGAAAAAACCTGCGATCAGCAATACCACCACGCCTATGACAATGTAGGTGAGTTTTACTGTTGTAAGATCACCGCTGCCGCTGCCAAAAAATAATTTACCGCCAATAATAGGCCCCAGGAAAGATCCCAGCCCGTTAAAGCATTGCGATAGGTTCAACCGCTGCTCGGAAGTGGATTTATCGCCCAACACTGTTACATACGGATTGGCAGCTGTTTCCAGGCAGGCCAGTCCGCAGGCAAGAATAAATAATGCCAACAGGAAAAAGTCGAAGCTCAGCGCCCCCGCCGCAGGGAAAAACAGGAATGCTCCGGTGGCGTACAACAGCAAACCGAGAATAATTCCTTTCTTATAACCGAACTTATTCATAAACATGCCTGCAGGAAATGCCATGAGGAAATAAGCGCCGAAATAAGCACCCTGTAATAAAGTAGAACGTTTGGTAGTAATGTTTAATACCTCCTGAAAATGTTTGTTCAGTACATCCAGCAGCCCGTATGCCAGTCCCCATAGGAAGAACAGGCTGGTAACAAGGATCAGCGGGAACAAGTAGCTGCCAGGCTTTGCGCCTGTATCTTTATTGGTGGTATAGGTGGAATTACTTACTGCGCCTCCGGCCATAACGAAGAATTTAATGTTTCAGGTGATTGAATATTGTAACAGGTGTTGGGTCTTAATCCTTAGCTGATGGATCTGTCGAGATGGGTATAACCGCCATCTACATATACAATTTGTCCGGTTGTATGAGAGGAACGTGGCGACAACAGGAACACGGTGCTGTTGGCAATTTCCGTGGATGTGGTCATTCTTTTTTCAAATGGAATATTTGCGGTGATGGACGCCAGTTTCTCTTTTGGATTTGGCAATGAATTGATCCAGGTTTCATACAGCGGGGTCCATACTTCAGCAGGGATCACCGTGTTAACGCGGATGGAATAAGGCAGCAATTCCACCGCCCATTCCCGGGTAAGCGCATTGATAGCTCCTTTGGAAGCCGCATAGCCACTGGTGTTGCCCTGCCCGGTATCGGCCACTTTAGACCCGATGTTTACAATATTTCCCTTGGAGGCTTTCAGGTAAGGCAATGCGAAATGTGCCAGGTTGTAGTAGTGCGACAAATTATTCTGCAGTGATTGCATAAATTTTTCAGGGCTGCCGCTTTCCAGTCCTACGCCATCATTGGCACCTGCATTGTTTACCAGGGCATCTATCTTTCCATACTTTGCTATTGTTTCAGAGATCACTTTTTTACAATCCTCCACTTTACCCAGTTCAGCGGTAATAGCCATGGCTTTGCCGCCTGCGGCGATGATTTCGCCCACTGTTTTTTCATTATCGGCGGTACTGCGGCCGGCAATCACGCTGATGCCGCCTTCTGCAGCCACCAGCTTTGCAATAGCTTCCCCGATCCCTTTTGCACCACCGGTAACGATGATCACTTTCTCCTGTAATCCTAAATCCATAGTATGTATGATATTATTTTTTATAGATGATAAAATGAGCGGGCATTGCCCCCCATTATCTGTTCCTGTTCACTTGTTGATAAGGTGCTGATAAAATCCGTCACCAGTTCTTTCACTTCGCGGTATTTTGCCGCCACCAGGCACACGGGCCAGTCGGAACCGTATACCAGCCTGTTTGCGCCAAAAGCTTCCAGCGCTACTTCCATAAAAGGCCGGAAATGTGCGGGTTCCCACTGCTGCCAGTCGGCTTCCGTTACCATGCCGCTCAGCTTGCAGTATACATTCGGCGATTTTGCAATGCGGCGCATATGCGCTGCCCAGGCATCCAGTTCTCCCGCTTTGATACCGGGTTTGGCCAGGTGATCAATGATCAGCGCCTGTTCCGGGAACTGTTGTACAAATTCTTCTACCGCAGGCAACTGTTTCGGGTATACGAGAATATCATAGGTAAACCCGTGTTGCTGCAGCGCTTTGATACCACGGCAGAAATGTTCACCGAGAATGAACCGGTTATCCGGTTCACCCTGTACAA
>NZ_DATCRD010000310.1:0-46119 GCF_036569185.1 Chitinophaga sp. | reverse complement strand
CCGATGATTTTGTTTTCGGTTTTAGGGAAGGTCAGTACGTTATCGTGGACCTTCGTACCATTAAAGCTCTGATCGCGGTAGAAGCCATAGATGGAACCATGGAATTCGTTGGTACCGCTTTTGGTTACAGCGTTGATTCCAGCACCGGTAAAGCCGGACTGTCTTACGTCGTATGGAGCGATGTTAACAGAAATCTGGTCGTAAGCATCCAGGGAAATCGGAGATGCACCACCACCAGGCATTGGATCGTTACTGAGGCCGAAGTTGTTATTAAGGTTCGCACCATCTACCTGGATATTGTTATAACGTCCGTCACGTCCGCCAAAATTATTTCCGTTCGCTTGAGGTGTAAGGCGGGTGAAGTCGGTGATGTTACGGGTTACAGTAGGGAGTGTGCTTAACTGACGGGTGTTGATGACAGTAGATGCCCCCGTTTTGTTTTGGCCCAGTCTTGCAGAGCGTTCACCAACGATGTTAACTGTTTGGAGGTTTTGTCCGGATGTCAGCTTTTCGTTGATAACATAAGCTTCACCCAGGCTAAGATTAATACCTTCCAATACTTTGGTTTGATAGCCGATATAGGAAATTTCAACTTTGTACGGGCCGCCAATACGCATACCCGGAATGGTATAGTTACCGTCGGCTCTTGTTACAGTACCATATACCGTTCCTGATGGCATATGCGTGGCTTTAACCGTGGCCCCGATCAAACCTTCATTCTTATCATCTTTGATACTTCCGGTGATGCTGGAAGTGGTTACCTGACCAAAGGTGATGAAGGCAACAAACATTAAAGAAAAGGTAAGGAGTAATTTTCTAAATCTCATAAGATCCAAAATTTGATTCATCCGGCAAAGTTGAACAATTTTCCTGTGAAAATTTTAACGTTGAATTAACAAATTGTTAAGTACACTGTGGATATCTCAATGGGCATATCAAAATTTAAATGGCATCTAGCTATATCAATATTAATAAAAGGATTATTCAAGAATTTCCCCAATAATTACGATTTCTCAAATATGAGATATTAATAATGAGAAATATCTACGCCCACAGTGAACTTTATCCGGTTTCAGGTGTATAAATGGCTATTAAATACTTATATATTGTTATATGTTAAAATTCTTGTGTATAATTAACATTCCCACAGCGGGTTTCCTATAGTATAGCACTTACCTCCGCCAGCAACTTTTCACATGTATAAGTTGTAACTTTGCGCAATTCAACATTACTGACCCGGAGGGAATATTATATGTTAGATACAATAGAAGCAGCAATAGAAGATATAAAAAACGGTAAACTGGTGATCGTGGTAGATGACGAGGACCGTGAAAATGAGGGTGATTTTATCACGGCAGCACGCAATGTAACACCCGAAATTATCAACTTTATGAGCACCCACGGCCGTGGGCTCATCTGCGCACCGCTGGTGGAAGAGCGCTGCGAAGAACTGGGACTGGACCTCATGGTACGCGATAACACCGCCCTGCACCAAACCCCTTTCACCGTTTCGGTAGACCTGCTCGGACATGGCTGCACCACCGGCATTTCTGCACACGACAGGGCCAAAACCGTTCAGGCGCTCATCGATCCCAATACCAAACCGGAACATCTGGGTAAACCAGGCCATATATTTCCGCTGAAAGCAAAATCCGGCGGCGTTCTACGCCGTTCAGGACACACGGAAGCCACTATAGACCTGGCCCGCCTCGCAGGGTTTGAACCTGCCGGCGTACTCGTGGAAATCATGAATGAAGACGGCTCCATGGCCCGCCTGCCGGAACTCCGCGAAATCGCTACCAAATTCGACCTTAAACTCATCTCCATAAAAGACCTGATCGCTTACCTCCTCAGCACAGAAACGCTGATAGAGGAAGGCGTGAAAGTACAAATGCCTACCAAATACGGCAACTTTGAACTGATCGCTTTTAAACAGATCAACTCCGGTGAAATCCATATGGCGTTGAAGAAAGGCGACTGGAAAAAAGATGAACCGGTACTGGTAAGGGTGCATTCCTCCTGCGTAACAGGAGATATCCTGCACTCGCTGCGTTGCGACTGTGGCGAACAACTGCACGCAGCCATGCAAATGGTAGAAAAAGAAGGAAAAGGCCTTATATTATATATGAACCAGGAAGGCAGAGGTATTGGCCTGATGAATAAACTGAAAGCCTATAAGCTGCAGGAAGAAGGCATGGACACCGTGGAAGCTAACCTGGAACTGGGCTTTAAAATGGATGAACGCGATTATGGAGTAGGGGCACAGATCCTGCGCCACCTCGGTATCTGCAAACTCCGCCTTATCACCAATAACCCACGCAAACGCGCCGGTTTACTTGGTTATGGCCTGGAAGTAGTGGAAAACGTACCCATCGAAATCCATCCCAACCCGCATAATGAGAATTACCTCAGAACCAAGCGCGACAAACTGGGGCATGAAATTCTTAAAGGATAAATGGGCGACCATCATTGGGAACGCGTAAAATAAGGAATGGTAACATTCCTGAAAACTAAACCACTCGGAGGAGTAACAACAGCAGTTGTTGCTCCTTTGTAGTTTAAGACATTATTCAGTGCCGGTAGTATCTGTTTTGGCACGTAGGGAATCCTGCTGCTCCTGTTTCAGCATCGCTGCCCGGCGAAGGGAATCCAGCAGCGGCGTGCGCCTGCGCCGCCTGTCGTTGAACAGCTCGTTGAAGCGGTTGTACTCCCTGATATAGGAAATACCCACACCTGATTTCGTACGGTTGTTAAGGTTATACACGTCGTAATCCGTTTTGCTGAAAGCGTTGATACGGAAACGGCCATCCGGCGTAAGGAGGTATTCAATGCGGAAATCGCCGGCAAACCGGTTGGTATTGGCGGAAGTAGCCGTTTTACCCCAGTCGTAATCGCCGCCGGCGTACAAACGGAAACGGTTGTTGAATAAGTTACTGGTAATACCTGCGCTTACCTGGTTACGGTCTACCGAGGAATTATCCTGCGGCCCGCCCACGTTATAGGCACGGTAATTTACATTCACCCCGATGCCGCTGCCTTTCAGCAGGGCGCCGGTAATATTGTTCAGGATGGCTTGCGCCTGTGCAGACAGCGCCTGTCCCACGCTGTTTTTACCGGTAATGCCCACATTCGCAGCAGCCGTTGTGGTGGCGTCATCCGGGAGGAACTGGTTGGAGAACAGCAGGCCCCACACCTGGAACAATGCCTTATTCTGGTCGTTGTTGATCTCTTTCAGGTGGGCAGCCACCCCGCTTTCATAGGCCAGGCTGCCTACTTCAGGCAATTCAATGGAGTAAGTGATGTCGGGTTTCAGCAGGGCCCCGCGAAGGTTGATGAGCACATCCACTTTTTCTGTGCGGGTAGCCAGCTTGTCGGTGCTGATATTGGTACCCTGGCCTACCAGGTTATACAAACTTACCTTTGGCAGCGAATACTTGGCCATAATATTTACCCTGGCCTCTGAAGGATCGCCGTTCCAGGTAATGGTACTGTTCTTTTCTATATCGAACTTCCAGCTGGTGAGGCGCTGGAAAGTGAAATTGTAGGAACCGTTATTGATCTCATAGTTACCGAACATGGTGAAGTCGCCTTCCGTATTCACAGTGATCTGCAGGTTACCAGTACCGTTGGCGGAAATGATATCGCCGGTGGTGGCGTCCAGGATCACATCGATCTGCGCATCAGGATTGGCGGCAATATCCAGCTTTACGGTCAGTTTGGTATTGTCTTTTTTCTTCTTCTTCTCAACGATCTCGGTACCGTAGGTTTTAAATGTGATATAGTCATATTTCCCGATATCCTTGCTGTCGGACATAGGAAGATAGAAGTGGGTGCCTTTGATCGGGCGCGCAAGAATATGCATCTGCATATCGTTCAGCGGGCCGGAGAAATATACTTTACCATCGGCCAGCACATCTCCGTAAAACAGGTCGTTGTCTGTAGCGCTGGTATTCAGGAACAGGAAGCCGCGGCCGGTAACATCAAAATCAAAATTGAGCTTATCGAAATGATCATGGCTGATATAGCCACTGGCGGTACCTTTCGTGTTGTATTTATCTACCAGCTGGAAGTTACCGAATTCAATCAGGTTATCGTCTACATTCACATTCAGCTTGGGAATGCGGTAATGGGTGCCCAGGTAATCTACCGTCACCCCTACGGTATCCAGTGTGAGCGCGCCTTTAACGGAAGGCAGCTGCGTGGTGCCACCTATATTTAAGGCGCCGGTTACCGTACCGGTAATATTGGATACATAGCCTGCAAGGTATTTATTCAGCAGGCTGATAGAGGCGCCGTTGAACTTAACACTGGCGTCGATACCGTTGTTGGAGGCCGACAACCCGATTTTACCCTGCGCCAGGAAAGCCATCCCCGCATTGTCCGACTGGATGTTAAACGTAGCATCACCGGTAAGATGATGATAGGTACCGTCTATATTCAACAGGCCGATGGAATCATTGTCTATACGCAGCTCCCGCGTTCTGAGCGCGGTATTGATGTCGAGGTTTGCGGTGGGATCTGCAATATTAATAGTACCGTCGGTAATTCCTTCCACCCGTGTAGTGATCAGCTGGGAGGGAATCACATCTGCCAGGTTCAGGTTTTTCAGGGTCACAATGAACTTTGATTCGTCAGGATTGTACTCATTGGTTTCCACCGTAATGCTTTGATCATTCCGGGTTACCCGCAGATTTTTTACGGTGAGAAAATGTTTGCTCCAGTATATTTCATTGCCGGGAGTAACATTCCATTGCCGCTCGTTCACAGTAAAAGCGCTGTTGAGGAAATTGATCTTCAGCCCATCGGCCACGGTAATGATCCGTGCATAGAAGCCATCGAGGGAGGAGGTATCTTCTGCGGCCAGGTCTACTTTTACAAAGGAGGTATCGTGCCCTGAACTGGCCAGTATCACCGGGTTTTCGAGGATCACGTTTTTACCTGACAGTACCTTGCCAATGCTTGTACTGATATTGACCTTATTGAAGTTGCCATCTCCCTTAATCTGCAGATCCTGTACATGATATCCCTGGTAACCGGCCTCCGGTACCTGGATGTTCAATGCCAGGTTGCCGCCGTTCATGGTATTGAGGGCGCCGGTTACGGTGGCATGGTCAAACCCGGAAAACTGTTTGGTAAAGCCGCTCAGCAGTTTATCCACTTCGCCAAAGTTAACAGCGTAGGTGAAATCCTGGTTGATAACGGTGTTTTGCGGCGCACTGAAGTAGCTGGGATAATATTTGTTCAGCAGCAGTTTAAAAGCGTCAGGCAATTGCAGGAAGCTGTATTGTCCTTTCACAAAGCCGCCGATCTCACTACCGGAAAATTCAAGCAGCTTCTGGTTACCGTCCATATGCGACGATACATACAGGGAATCAAATTCAAGGCGGCGGTTGTCTTTAAAGGCGGATACCTCGTACATCCTGGCGGTACCATTGAAGTTGTCGATATTACTACCCACAAAGTTCAGTTCCAGTTTGGCCTGTAAGGTCACGGAATCTTCCGTGATATGCAGGGCTTTCAGGTCGCTTTTGCGGATCTCTGAATTAAATTTGAATTCGGGGAGGGCGGCGTTAAAATCAATGGTCCCTGCAAAATCCATATCCAGGTTGGGATCGTTGGCCGTGAGGGAGCCGTTAAAGAACTTGCGGCTCATTTCCCCTTTAGTTTTAATATTCCGATAATCGTAGCCAAACAGGGATATTTCCTGGACATCTGCATCCACGGTGGCTTTCAGTGTTTTAAAGTTAAAGCCTGCGCCGTCTACCTTGGCATCCAGGGAGATGGTGGAAAGATTGGCATTGTTAAAGAGACTGCCGATATCAAAGTTCACGGTTTTCAGGCTCCCGGAGTAAACGGGAACATCGCGGCTGGTTTTAAAGTTCAGATCGGAGTTCACTTTACCGAGATTGGTCTGGAACTGGCCATAGGCCACAAAGTCGTTGATGAAACCGGTATAGCTTCCCTGGAAGCGGATATTTGAAAGGCGGTCGATGCGCACGGTATTCACAATGTCCTTCACCACGGGCATGATCTGCATTACATCATTACCGGTGGTGACCAGTTCTTCTGTATGAAAATCGATAAATGTTTCGAAGATGTCGGGCAGCCCGCGCATTTCCAGGCTTCCTTTCAAACGGGTGGTGGCGCCGGCGGTGAGGTCTATGTCCGATGCCTTCAGGTTACTCACTGGTCCCCTGGCTTTACCACTCAGGGTAATTTCTTTTTTCCAGGTGGAAAGGGGTGGTGCAAAAAAAGCAATATCGTCTGACGACAGCTTACAGTTTTTAAACCGGGCCTGCATGAACACATCATTGATATAATCGCTCATATCGCTGATATCGCTGTACTGCATGGTGTAATAGTCGCCGATATGACTGCGGTTGGTTTCCAGGTCGAGCTGTGAAAATTCCATTTCCACGGGCGACATTTTAAACCGGCTGGTCAGTTTCTTTACTTCAAAGCCGCTGCGTTCCTTTGTACGGAGGGTAAGATCCCCGATCACACTGTCTTTTACCAGGCTGGTATTGGTGAGGGAGAGATTGATCTCGTTGAACCGGATATGGTGCGGGGCAAAATAGCCGGGCTCTATTTTCGTGCTATCGTCAGGGTTATCCACACCGAAGATGCCGTTTTTTATATTGAGCTCTTTTACGATCAGTTTCCAGTTGGCATTGTTCCAGCGCAGTTGCTGCAGCTGCCCGGTATCCGGCACGGGATGATCCGGGGCTGGTTTCCGCCGGTGGCGCAGGGGAGAAGCGGCATAGCTGCTGATAATAAAGTTAGGCTCAGTAAGCGTAAGCTCCTGTATGTCGATGTTGTGCTTTTGGAGATCCAGGTTTTTGGCATCGAGATAAATGCGTTTGGCAGATGCCCGCATATCCTCACCCACCCAGGCGTCCACCTGGTTCAACCGGATATTTTTAAGATCAATTTTTTTCAGGTCCAGGGAAAGGCCGCCGGAAGATTTACTGCTGGTATCCGGTTTGGAGGAGCCAAACGCTTCTTCCAGGAAATGATAGTTCCATACAGAATCCTGGCGGGAGCGCAGCAGGTTCACTTCGGCATTTTCAAGCCCTATGAATTTGATAATGGGTTTCTCCTGGAAAAAGAACCAGTCGGTAATGCGCACCTGTAGCTTGCCTGCGTACAACAGGGTGTCTTTATGCTGGTCTTCAATCAATGCGCCTTCCAGTTGCATACTGTTGAACAGCCGGAAGCTCACGCGGTCTATTTCCACGCGTGTTTTGAGCTGCTGCGACAAACGGCTGGTCACTTCATGCACCAGGAAATTCTGCACCACGGGGATGTTGACCAGTATTCCGATCAGGATGACAAGGCCTAACAAACACAGTAACACGACAGATAATATTTTCCGTACTTTTTTCAGGCGGCAAAGTTTATCCGGCAAAAATAATTAATAGTTGGCAGTCAATGCCATTTAGCCGATAAATAAGATAGATTTCCGGTGTAACCGGTAAAGGGCGCAGCTAAACGATTTCGTATATAGGTGCCAGTGAGTATATGCTATGGGGGTGCTGTTAAAAGCTAAGCACAAACCTGGAAAACAGGCCCGGTAGTTTATCATAAAATTGTCGGACCTGTTTTATTTTAATGGTGTTATTTTATTATTTAATAATGTTATTTTATCATAAATAGATGAGTAAATAAAATAATGTTTTTTCATTGAAGATAATTATCAATTACTTAGATAATAATAAACCCGTTTTCTGCGGGGTAAAAACTACCGTCATGCTAATGTCACTAATCACTGCCGCCCTATTAGGAAAACTTTAACATTTCTAAATTTCCTCCCAGAACAATGAAGTACGAGTGAGCAATCAAAAAGAGTGTAGCATTTCAGTGAACAAACATTTTTAGCAACCGGATTTATTCAACCAAACTTAAAAGAATAGCAACAGCCAGCAACAATTGTAATTCACCCGTTCGGGTAACACAGCAACAACGATTATTTCACCAGTGAACAAATTACCGTAAACATTCAGTCGACCAGTCTGATAATTCCAGAATAATTCAATAAACCAGAATCTATGCACAAAAAGTTGCTACTACTAGTGCTAATGGGATTCCTATGCCTGCAGGCATGGGCCCAGGAGCGAAAAATTTCAGGTACCGTTACAGATGATAAAGGTGGGCCCTTACCCGGCGTATCTGTAAAAGAAGTAGGTACCAATAATGGTGTAGCCACCAGTCCCAGTGGCGAGTTTACGCTTACCCTGAAAGGTAATTCCAACAAACTTTCCATTTCATTTATAGGATTTGAAACGCAAACGGTGGTGTTGTCGGGGAAAGCATCCTACACTGTTGCCCTGAAGCCGGATGCCAAAAGCCTGAAAGATGTGGTGGTGATCGGGTACCAGGAGGTACGGCGCAAAACCGTAACGGCAGCGGTTTCCAGCGTAAAAGGAAAGGACATTGAAAACCTGCCTTCCCCCAGCTTCGACCAGCTGCTCCAGGGCCGTGCCGCCGGTTTGAACGTACAGAATTTTACAGGTGAGCCGGGCGTAAGAGGCTCTTTCGTGGTGAGGGGAAATACCTCCATCAGCCGCAATGCCAGCGCCGCCCGTACTTTGAGCTCCCCGCTGTTTGTGATAGACGATATCCCCGTGTCATTGGATGATGCCGCGGCATTTGATAATACGGGTACCAACTATATCGCCGGTCTGAACCCCAACGATATTGAATCTATCGATATCCTGAAAGACGCCTCCGCTGCAGCTATTTATGGCTCCCGCGGTGCGAATGGCGTAGTGATCGTAAAAACCAAACGCGGTAAACAGGGCAAGCCACAGGTGAACTTTTCCACCTATGCAGGGCTTACGCAGCAACCAAAGTTTGAAACGGTATACGGCGGTGCGGAAGAAAGATGGTTCAAAATGGACTACCTGCAAAAGTATCTTTCAGACCAGCAGAAAGTGAATGGTATTCCCATGATGCTGACCGACAGTCTCAATCCCGCTTTCAGCGGGGCGGTGGACTGGCAGGATCTCTTCTACCAGAACGGTATCATCCAGAACTACGACCTGTCTGTTTCCGGTGCATCAGAAACTACCAACTACCGTATCAGCGGTAACTATTACAATGAGGACGGAACGATCCGTGGTACCGGCTTTAAACGCTATACCGTTTCCGCTGCCATGGGCGTGAAATTGTCGCCACGTTTGAATGTGTCTTCCCTGTTCCGTTTGAGCCGGGGCGACAGATCCCGCGGCCGTGGCGTGTTCCCGGGCGAGAACGTGATCCCGTTAATAAATGGCCAGTATCTTTCCTCTCTCTTTAATATCTCTGAAACCGACCGCAAAAACTTCACTGGCGACCTGGAGTCCGGCCGTGATAAAAATATCAATGATGATATCACTGCCAGTCTTACCGTGAACTACGACATTTCCAAAAATCTGCGCTTTTCCTCTATCGGCTCTGTTCAGTCCAGCATCAATACCCGCGATATTTTCAGGCCGGGAGAACTGAACACCGCGGGGTTATCTTATGCGCAAAGCGGAAAATCGCGTTATGAAAACCTGAACCTCGATAACACCCTGAGTTATTCAACGGATGTGGTAAATAAAGATCATCATTTGAATGTGCTGCTGGGTAACACCATCAATAATATCCGAAATGAGTTTACCGGTATTGGCAGCGGCGCGTTGAGCAATGATAATGTGAAAGTGGTGCAGGGCTATAACCTCAGCTATATGATGTACAGGGATGTATATGGCAACCTCGTTTCCGGGTCTGATTACCAGTCGTCCGGTATGTTATCTTTTTTCTCCCGTGTGAATTATAACTATAAAGAGAAATACCTCCTGTCGTTTGCCTATCGTGCAGACGCCTCTTCCCGCTTCGGCCGTAACAGCCGCTGGGGCTACTTCCCCTCCTTATCTGCCGGCTGGAACATTTCAGACGAACCATTTATGGCACCTTTCAAAAGCTGGGTGGAATACTTCAAGATCCGCGGTAGCTATGGGGTAACAGGAAGCTTACCAAAACAATATTACCTCCAGTATAATAACTACAGCATCAACCAGGGGACCTATGGCGGATCAACCGGCGGTACCTACAACGGTGTGAATGCCGTAACGCCCAACTTCTCCGATGGGGTGGCGCAGGACGGTCTTACCTGGGAACAGGCCATTCAATCCAATATAGGCGTGGATGCGAGCTTCTTTGGCGGGAGACTGAACGTTACTGCCGACGCGTTTAACAGGGGAACATCCAAACTGTTGTTTGATCTCCTGCTGCCGTCTACTTCCGGGTATGATAAGGTGAATACCAATGCGGTGGATGTACGTAACACCGGTGTGGAATTTACCGTGCAGGGCCGGATTACGCCGCCTACCAGCAAGTTCCAGTGGAATTCTACCCTGATCTTATCTTTCATCAAAAACCAGATCGTTAAATTACCCAATGGTAACCGCGACCTGATAGTACCGGATAACAATACCGGTATGACATATGTGCTTACCAAAGGCCGCGCTATCAACGAGTTTTACCTGATTAAGAACAAGGGCGTTTACGCCAGTGAAAAAGATATTCCGTTTAACCCCTACACCGGTGAAAAGCTTACCTACTGGGGCGGTAACCATACCGTGCAGGCAGGCGACTTTATCTGGGAAGACCAGAACGGCGATTATGATGTGTGGGACTGGAACGATAAAGTGCGCGCCGGTAATCCTAACCCGGCCTGCACCGGCGGCTTTACCAACGCCTTTTCTTACGGCCCCTGGAGCCTGCAGGTGTACATGACGTTTACCCTTAAACGTGATATCTATAACAAGTACATGTCCGACAGGCTGATAGGCTTAACCAACAGCTATGCAACTATTGCTGCAGTAGATCCTTCTTCTATCGACAGCTGGCATAAAGAAGGAGATCAGAGCAAGTATGCGGAAGTGATCCCTTACAGTGAACATTATTACTACCAGTTCCTGCCTTTTTCTTCCGCCTTTGTGGAAGATGGTTCCTACCTGCGTATCAAATACCTGAATCTTGCTTACCAGTTCAGTCCTAAGTTCCTGGAGCGTACTAAGCTCAGCAAGCTCCAGATCTATGGCGTGGTAGATAATGTGAAGATGTTCCAGCGGTCAAGCGTTCCTGATGCCGAAGCAGTAGACGAAAAAGGTACTTACACCGGTGGCGGTTATCCTATACCACGTAAGTTCACCCTTGGTGTAAATGTTGGTTTTTAATTTTTAAAAAGAAGAAGATATGAACTGTCTGAAAAATATATTCACGGTAATAGCTGCAGGACTGCTGTTGTCGCCGTTTGTTTCCTGTAAGAAGCTGCTGGACCAGGAGCCGATCAATTCTCCCTATAATTCTGTTTTCTGGAAAAACCAGCGGGATGCGGAGCAAGGCGTGGCAGGCGGTTATGCATTACTACGCAGGGCGCTGACTACCAATACGGCCTGGGATCAGAGTATGTCGCACTTTGCGTATGGCTCGTTACCTGCCTACGAATTCTCTGATTATAACGTGTACGATGTAAGATTCCTGGTAAAAGGTGGAGATGGTATGAATACGGCGGATTTTCTCGGTTCTTACCTGGAATCGTACCACGACTGGTCGCCTTACTATAAAGTGATCACCCAGGCGAATATTATGCTGCATAATATTCCCAACATCCCGGATGCACAATTCACGGATCAGCCCACCCGCACCCGTAACCGCTATATTGGAGAAGCTTATTTCCTGCGCGCTTTCAGCTATTTCTACATGGTGCGTATCTGGGGCGATGTGCCATTGGTGACCAAATATGATCCCAACCCGGTAGGGGCAGAGAATATTCCGAGAACCAATGAAAAGGCCATCCTCGATACCTGTATTGCTGATCTTAAAAAGGCCATCAGCCTGTTGCCCTGGGAATACAAGAGCGGAACAGAAAGGGCGGTAAGAGCCAACAGGGGCGCCGCTTTTGGTTTACTGGCGCATGCTTATATGTGGAGGAACTTCCTGAATAAAGGACAGGTGATATCTGATGTGACCAATGCCATTGCTGCTGTTGATTCAGTAGAGAACAGCGGTCAGTACCAGTTACTGCCAGCAGAGATGTACCCGAAGATCTTCCACGGAAAATCAATGGAAGGGATATTTGAAATCAACATGCAGGTAGCTGATGGCGAGCAACAGGTGCAGAAAGGATTTTATTACAGTATCCTGAAAACCCCTTTTATCACCAATAAGGACAGTAAAATAGATGCACCGAATATTGACCTGATCAATTTGCTGTATGATGAAGATGGTACTGATCTGCGCCGCCGCTATTACTTTACCAACCTCGATGCGGCCGGCCAGTATGATGTACTGATCTGTAAATTTGCAGGCCCCAACCGGGAGAATATCAACTACCGCAACCCGGGCAACTTCACCGATGCTTCGGTAGATGCCAATATCATCCTGATGCGGTATGCCGACCTGCTGCTGCTGCGTGCAGAAGCGTATGCCGACCAGGGAAATGTAGGCGCTGCCTTACAGGACATCAACCGTGTGAGAGCCCGCTCACAGGCCAGTCCCATTTTGCCGGAAGATGTTACCGATATTAAAGTGGAAGCATTCCTGGAACGCTCCCGCGAATTATATGCAGAAGGCCAGCGCTGGTACGACCTGGTGCGCACACGCATGCTGATGAACGGCGATGTGAATGCAGCGGCAGGTTTCCCGCAGGACCGCTTTGATGCCGGTGGCTGGAAATGGCCGGTAGGACGCGTGCTGTTCCTCAACAACAGCGTGCTCAAACAAAATGATTACTGGCTCGGTAAAGTGAAATAGCATCCTGAATCTAAAATGAACTGACATGAACAAACTGAAAATATTTACTGCAAAGGCTGGCTGGGGTATCTTACTGGTGGCCCTCTTATTTACCGCCTGTAAAAAGGACGATTATTTCCTGGGCGGTAGTCCTACCAATGATCATACAGATCTTACTACTTACGATTATCTCAAAACAAATTCAAACTTTGATACGCTGATCCTGCTGATCGATAAAGCGGGGCTCAAAGAAACTATCAACAGCGATGTCACTTTTGTAGCGCCTACGGATTACTCGATCAAACAGTTCCTGGGTGTGAGGACCACACAGCTGCAAAAGGAATTGAATGATGAAAACGTTAAGTACACCATCGACAGCCTGAAGGCGCCCGAGCTGCGCGATTCCCTGCTGGCCTATGTTTTTAACGGGAAAATTGTACGCGCTGATCTTTCACTGGAATCGCAGGTATATAAAAATAAAGTGAACGAAGATTTCGCATTCAAGCTGATCAAAGCAGGTGGTTATGATGATATTTTTTCTGCCGGTGTGAAATATATGGCATTGACTAAAGTGATCAACGGCCTGGACCCTGATCCCCGCCCGGATGATTATCCTGAAGAAGACAGGGACATCCAGTATACCTTGCAAACTACCGGTATCATTACAAAAACAGGGGTATTGCATGTATTGCAAAACAACCATGTATTCTACTGGAAATAGTCATCATCATCATTAAACTGAAAAGTATGTTGCATCAATATAAAGGAAAAAAATGGCTTACCTCCGCTGTGCTGCTGGGGCTGCTGATAGCGGGATGTAAAAAGATAGAAGAAGGCTTCCTCAGTGATGGCCTGTATGTACCAGACACCCCGATTAAAGTACAACGTGGTAATGCGTTCCAGAAAACAAGCGCCATCCTTGCAGATGGCACTACCCAGCCCATGACGGTGAAGCTGCTGGATATCAGGAGGGCGGATAATAAAAAACATGCAGATGAATTTTATAAAGAATACCCTGTTTACGTATATACGGCAGCGGTAGATCCTGCAAAGGACACTACCATTGAGCTGGTGAATAAAAAACGGGAGCTGAAAAAATTGCAGCCTTATGTATTCCTGTCCAGCGGCCAGTTTGTGTTCAATGGCGCTACGGATAGTTTACCGCTGGATGTTACCTATGAATATGATGTGGAGGTATCCAATGTGGCCGGTTCAAAAGTATATAAGAACATTGGTACCCTCACTACTGTTGATCCGCCACTGGTTACTGAAACCACCGCCAACTGTAACTTCTTCCCGAATGATGGTTCTCCTACCGTACCAATGGGCGCGCCGGTAATGACAGTGACCAGGGTGAATGAAAGCGGCGCTTCCGTTATCCTGAAAATAACAGATAAGGATGGTAAGCCATTCAACCCGAAGAAAGGCGAGATCATTAAGCGTGGCGACCGTCCCATTTTTGAGAACTATGCCAGGTTTCACCCGATTGAGTATACAGATACTGCTATGATCTGTAATTTTGAGATCGCGCCGTTCCCGCTGAGCCGTTATTCCAGCGGCGGTACCAACTGGAACTACCTGATGTATTACCGTATTCCTTCTGCTTATGTATCGGTAGATAAAAATGTGTCGGCCAAAGAGGGCAGCGTGAACCCGTTGTTTGCCTTCCGGCTGATGAAAGCAGGGACCTATGTGGTGGAGCTGAGGATGCCTAAAACAGTGAAGGTAACCCCTTAAATGGTAAGTATAGCGAGAGCAAAACGGGAGGGTAACTTCCCGTTTTTTTATTGCCTATACTTTTGTGATCCCAAACTCCTGCAGGAACTGGTGCAGCGTGGCTATATCTTCCTGCAGGTGCAGTGCAGAAACTACGGCCCTGTTAATTACCGGGCTATGTGGCTGTGGATAGGCGAAGCTGGAAATAATAACATCCCTCTCCTGCAGGTAGTGCACCAGCGCATCGCCGGGAGGCAGGATGAACATGGGCAGGCCATGCGGGTTATGCACCCTGGTATTGGCGGAAAGATGAAGGAAGTAAGCGATGTTTTGTTGCAGTGACCTGCGCATCTTTGCAGCCAGGTCTCCCGAATGCAGCCAGGCATGGGCATGCGCCGGCATCATGGGGGTACTGCCGGAAAAGACAGGCAGCTTTTTCACGGCGGCGATATCTGCTGCACGACCTGCCACCACTCCGCCGGCAATGCTGTATGCCTTTGCCAGTGAGGCGGAGAGCAGGTATCTTACATACGGGGTTTCCGGTAAGAAGTGAATGGCGCCCTGTCCGTCGGGGCCCAGTATGCCAATGCCGTGGGAGTCATCTGCCAGTACCAGCACCTTGCGTTGCAGCTCCTGCAGCCAGTGAAAGGGATGGATAGCGCCGGTAAGCGGGTTCACGGTATCGGTGATGATCACAAAATGATGATCCGGGTGTGCATTCACTTTTTCAATGGTCCGGGTAATCCACTCTTCCCGGCTCATGTCCGGCAGCACCGGTTGCTGGTACCACAACGAAGGATGCGCGTCCGGTGCATACAATGGCTGCCGGTTGCTGACGGCATATTGCACAGCGGCCTGGGATGCCAGGTAGCCGGAAGAAAGAACGGCCGCCGATTGCTGTTTTAGATATGTGCAAAGAGCATGTTCTGTTTCTTCGTATATAGATAAACGTAAGTTGCCGGACCTGGAAGAAGGAAACAGGGTGCCATATTGCTCAATGCCTTCTGCCAGCAGGCGCTTAAAGGCCGGCAGCTGATGCAGCCCGAGATAGGCAAACCCTGAAAAGAAAAGACAGCTGCGTCCTTCCTGTGTAACCGTTCTTCCGGGTGTATGATCCGTATACAACATAGCCGTTATTCTTTCTTCGTGCACAAAATAAACTGGAAGTCGGTAGAAGTTACCTGCATGTCGAAATAATCATCCGTAAGCCTGGTAACTGTAACGAGGTTTTCCACCTTGCGGTCGCCGTTTTTTGCCGTAACGGAGATCATGGCGCCGTTGCTGAGAATGAAGTATTTACCGGTGTCGGACCTGCCGGCAATGGTAGCCACAAATACGTTATTATCCAGGAACTGGTAATAAGCATCCCGGTAATAACCTTTTTTCAGGTCCTGTGCCTGTATATACTGTGTGTTGCTGATGGGCGATTCCGGCGGAATTTTCACATCATATACCCGCCACTTTTTATTCATCAGCAGTTCATTGTTCTTTTTCCCCTGGCAGGCGGCGAACAGGAGGAATACCGTAATAACGGCAAATAGGTGACGTATTTTCATGAATGTTCAGTTCCCTGTTTTGGCTTTATTGAAAGCTGCTGATCCGCCTTTGGGGATGGACAGGCTTTCCCATTTATCTTTCAGGATCATTTTCCCGATATATACGATCTGGCCCACGTGATAGGGCACATGCGCCAGCTGCCGGTTAATCGCGTCTATCACAATATGAGGCTCGTTGCGGATAAATACCGTCCTGTCGAGATCCGTGTCCTGTAGCCCGCGGAGGGCGTTAAGCATGCAATCCCAGCCCTCGTTCCACAATTGTACAATCTGTTCATAACTGTAGTTGTCTTCCTCGAATTCCTGGTCGCGGTTACGGCCCGGTTTTTCTCCGTCTGTGGTGAGGAAATCGGTCCAGCGCGACAACATATTCCCATTCAGGTGTTTAATGATCATGGTAATGCTGTTGGGTTCACCTTCCGGTTGCCAGTTGAGCTGGTCTTTGTTCAGTCGCTGTATGGTTTTAAAGCCAAGCTCCCGGTGGATTTCAAAACGTTTTAGCACGCTTTGCAAGTAGATGGATTGAATAGACATATCAGTATTTTTAGATTAATATCCTGCAGCGCTGTCGTCCCCGCGCGTATCACCGGATGCCTCCAGGTAGCGGCTTTCAGGCGCTCTTTTAATAATTTCTGTACGACCTATGGGGCCGCGCTTTACCACCTTGTAGCCCATTCCTTCCAGAACCTGGATGGTGCTGTCGGGGAACCCGTTTTCCACGGCAATTTCATCGGGCAGCCACTGGTGATGGAACTTGGGTTTGTTGATGGCTTCTGATGGCGTAAGCCCAAATTCCAGTGTATTCATTAACGTTTGGAACACGGAGGTAATGATGGTAGAGCCACCAGGTGTGCCCAGGGAATACAGCACCTCATTTTTTTGCAGCACCAGGGTAGGCGTCATGGAACTGAGCATGCGTTTGGCGGGAGCAATGGCATTGGCTTCGGCGCCTACCAGTCCGTACATATTGGGCACGCCAGGTTTTACGCTGAAGTCGTCCATTTCATTGTTCAGCAGGAAGCCTGCTTTACCTACTACTGTTCTGCTACCGAAGTGGCCATTGAGTGTGGTGGTTACTGCTACGGCATTGCCATCGGCATCAATGATGCTGAGATGGGTGGTTTCTTCGCTTTCAGGCAGCACCCCTGCTTTGGTTTGTTCGCTGGAACCGGCCTTGCCTGGCGTAAAGTCCTGCATACGGGCAGCGAGATATTTTTTATCTGTGAGCCGGGAGAAAGGTACTTTCACAAAATCGGGGTCGCCGAGGAACTGGGCGCGGTCGGCATAGGCGCGTCTTTCTGCTTCCACCATCAGCTGAACGGCTTGTGGCGACTGGAAGCCCCACTGCGAGATGGGATAGTTTTCCACCATGCCCATGAGCTGTTGCAGGCAAATGCCACCGCTGGAGGGCAGGGGCATGGTTACAATCGTATAGCCTTTATAGTTAAATGCCACAGCAGTTCTTTCCTTTGCTTTGTAATTTTTCAGATCCTGCAGGGTCATGATGCCGTTGCCACGTTTCATTTCTGCTACGATGCTGGCAGCGGTTTCTCCCTGGTAAAATCCTGCGGCTCCTTTATTTCGTATAAGCGTGAGGGTATGAGCCAGTTCTTTCTGCACCAGGGTATCACCGGCATTCCAGGGTTGTTCCCTTACAAAAGCGGTTTTAGTGGTGTTCAGTCTTTCAAAATCTGCCCTGGCGCTGTTAAGCCCTGCGGCTTCTGAGGCGGTGATCACAAATCCTTTCTCTGCCAGGCGGATGGCGGGATCTATCAGTTTGGAAAAAGGCAGTTTCGCATATTTCATGGCGGCGAATAAACCGGCCACGGTGCCGGGCACACCTGCGGCGAGGTGCCCGTCAAGGCTTAGCTGGGTGATGGGATTACCGAGTGAGTCCAGGTACATATCCCTGTGCGCTTTTGCCGGCGCGGTTTCCCGGTAGTCGATAGCAATATTGCGCCCGTTTTTCAGATGCCCTACCAGGAACCCGCCGCCACCAATATTACCGGCGCCGGGATATACCACTGCCAGCGCCAGCTGGGTGGCAATGGCAGCATCTACGGCATTGCCGCCCTGTTGCAGTACAATGGCGCCTACGCGGCTCGCCAGCGGATGTGCAGATACCACTGCCCCGTGCAATACCTTAATATCTTTCTCAATACTGTAGTCGTAAGGATGTAGTTCATCTGTTGTTTGCTGGGCACAGGCGGTGTGTAATGTGCATACCGTCATCCCCAGCATGATAAGGAAACGCATGGGTGTCTGTTTGCATCGAAATTAACGATATGCGCTGAATTATGGGAAATTTAATAATTTAAGCAGGCGAATAATTATCACCGGAAAACAATTCCTAACTTACAGTATCCAATTGCAGGCTTTATATGCGCAGACTTTTATTAATGGCTTTCGTTATGCTGGGCGCTCTTTTTGCAACCGCCCAGGTGCCAACGCCAGACCAGTTTCTCGGTTATCCCCTGGGAACCCAGTTTACGCCACATTACAGGGTGGTAGAATATTTTAAGCAGGTGGCAGCTACCGCAAAGAATGTAAAGCTGGAGCAATATGGCACTACCTATGAAGGCAGGCCGTTGCTGATGGCTATTGTAGCTTCTCCGGAAAACGCAGGCAGGCTGGAGGAGATCCGGCAACACAGCCTCGATATGTCTAATGCAAAAGGCAACAGCGCTGCCAACCAACCGGTAATTGTATGGCTAAGCTATAATGTACATGGCAACGAGGCGGTTTCTACGGAAGCCTCCATGAAAGCGCTGTATGAACTGGTGAATAACGGAAATGCACAAACGCAGCAATGGCTGAAGAATACCGTGGTGATCATTGACCCCTGTCTTAATCCCGATGGCCGTGAAAGATATGTGAACTTTTATAACAATACCCGCAGCGTTACGCCTAATGTAAACCGCTGGTCGAGGGAGCATAATGAGCCCTGGCCGGGTGGAAGGGCCAATCATTATTATTTTGACCTGAACCGCGACTGGGCCTGGCAAACACAAAAGGAATCGCAGCAGCGGCTGGCTAAATACAACCAATGGATGCCGCAGCTGCATGTGGATTTCCATGAGCAGGAAATAGAGGCGCCTTATTATTTTGCGCCTGCGGCAGAACCTTTTCACGACGCCATCACTCCCTGGCAGCGGCAGTTGCAGGTGCTCATCGGGAAAAATAATGCAAAGTATTTTGACGAACAGGGCTGGCTGTATTTTACCAAGGAACGTTTTGATCTTTTCTATCCCAGTTATGGCGATACTTATCCTATGTATAACGGCGCCATTGGTATGACCTATGAGCAGGGCGGGAGCGGAAGGGCCGGCGTAGCGGTGCTGAAAAGGGATGGCGATACGCTTACACTGACAGACCGCATCGCGCATCATTTTGCCACCAGCATGTCTACCGTTGAAGTGGCGTCGCAACAGGCGGCAAAGATCCTCAGCGAGTATGCACAGTATTTTGAAGCCGCACAAAAAACGCCGCAGGGCGGATATAAATCGTACGTGGTGAAAGCCGGCGGCAATACAGAAAAGCTTAACACCCTGGCAGAGCTGCTGCGTAAAAACAATATTACTGTTGGCTTCGGCGCCGGTACCGGCAGTGCCAGCGGTTTCAATTATTTTACAGGCAAAACGGAAACGTTTACCATCGATAAGGAAGACCTGGTGATCAACGCTTATCAGCCGCATTCCAACATGTTGCGCGTACTGTTTGAACCGGTGTCCCGCCTAACGGATTCAGTTACTTACGATATCACTGCATGGGCCCTGCCTTATGCATACGGGTTAACTTCCTATGCGGTAAAACAGCCGTTAACGCCTGCAGCAGATGCACCGGTAACGCGTAATAACACGCCTTTATCTGCGCAGAAACCATATGCCTATCTCGCTAAATGGAACAGCTTACGCGATGTGAAATTCCTGTCGTCGCTGCTGCAAAACGATATTAAAGTGAGATTTACGGAAACGCCTTTCACCGCCGGTGGTAAGGATTACCCGGCAGGAACACTTGTGATTACCCGTTCGGGAAATACGGCAAAAGGTGATCAGTTTGACCGCTTTATCACCATGCAGGCCAATCATTTCAAGATTTCACTGGAGGCTGTCGCCACCGGTTTTGTAGACAAAGGAATGGACTTTGGCTCCGATAAGATCCGCTTTATCCGTAAGCCGGAAGTTACGCTGCTGGCCGGAAGAGGCATCTCCTCCCTGGGCATGGGAGAGATCTGGCATTTCTTTGAACAACAGCTGGATTTTCCTATAACGGTAGTGGATGAACGAAATGTGGATGATATCAACTGGGACCAGACAGATGTATTGATCTTAGCCGACGGAGACTATAAAATATTTGAAGATAAAGCTGCTACTGACAAATTGAAAGACTGGGTAAATAACGGTGGAAAGCTGATTGCACTGGAATCGGCGGCAGTGCAGGTGGCTGGGGCCGACTGGGGCATAAAGCTGAAGAAAGAGGAAGAAAAAGATAAAGATGCAAAAGAAAAAGCTGCTGCAGCGCACCCGTATGATGCCCTGAAACCATATGCCAACAGGGAACGTGAAAGCATCAAACAATTTATTCCCGGCGCTATTTATAAAGTGCAGCTGGATACCACGCATCCGCTGGCATTTGGCTATCCCGCGTTTTATTATACGCTGAAGCAGGATGCCCATTTATATGAGTTTATTGAGAATGGGGGCTGGAATGTAGGCGTGTTAAAGAAAGACAGCTATCTCGCGGGCTTTGTAGGTGCAT
The DNA here is from genome assembly GCF_036569185.1 of Chitinophaga sp. Classification (GTDB taxonomy): domain Bacteria; phylum Bacteroidota; class Bacteroidia; order Chitinophagales; family Chitinophagaceae; genus Chitinophaga. Next base: position 25,327 of record NZ_DATCRD010000310.1, on the reverse strand, counting down.
CTACGCGGCAACAGTTGAAAGACGGTTTGTTGTTTGGTGTGAAGGAAATAGGCAGCGGGTCCGTCATCATCCTGGCAGATAATCCTTTGTTCAGAAGTTTCTGGGAAAACGGCAAACTGTTGTTCAGTAATGCAGTTTTCCTGGTAGGCCAGTAATATGTTGTTGATTTTTCAGGGAGATGGTATACGGCAGTATCTCATCTCCCTGAAAAAAAGAAACAGGAAATCACCGGTAAATTTTAAAGATTCCTTTTTATGTTGCAGCCCATACTATGGGAAGTGTTTACACTGACAGGTTTGCCGGCCAGCATCTCATTGATGGCGTTCTGCAATAAATGAGTTTTCACCGCATCTGCATTACCGGGACTGTCATCAATTCCTCCCTTATAAGCGAGCCGGCTGCTTTTATCGAACAGGAAGCATTCAGGGGTGTGGTTAGCGTCGAAAGCGTTGGCCAGTAAAGCATTCCTGTCTACCACATAATACCATTTGAATTGCTGCGCGGCTGCGTACTGTTTCATGGCGGCAAGGGATTCATTATCGCTGCGCGCGGCTTCATTGGAGTTGATCATAATTACACCGATGCTGTTTTTTGACGCATACTGGCAGATATTGCGCAGCCGTTCCTGGTTGCGCAGCATATAAGGACATTGATTACTTCCAAAGATCACCAGTAGCCCGTTACTCCTTTTTGCAGCGCCTAAGGAGATCTCTTTCCCGGAAATATCTGTACAGGTTATTTCTGATTTTGGTAAGGGAGATCCTGGTTCCAGGGGTACTTCCCGGGTTGGCTGAAAGGAGGAAAATAAAATGGTACAGCAGGATAAATAAAAGGTGGCCTTAATCATAGCGTATGGTTTTCAGGTCCTGACTAAATATAGTAAAATGCACAGTATATTTTCTGTCTTTTTTGAAGACAAATAATCATTTAAGATATAATAAATAATAGTAAGATAAAAATATTTATCAGGTAAGGGGGAGAAGGGGGCTGATAATGTAGATTATGCAGAAAGGGATTGTTTTTTTTCTTCCTGTTTTGCATCGCTGATGCTCCTGATACTGGCATTCAGCTCAAACCCAACAAGGAGGATAAAGGAGTTAAAGAAGATCCAGAGCATGAGTACCAGGATGGTGCCGATAGACCCATAAATTTTGTTGTAGTTGCCGAAATTATTGACAAACCAGGAGAACCCTATCGTAACGAGGATCATGAATATGGTAGCCACGGCTGCGCCGGCGGTAATAAATTTCCAGCGTTTGGTAGTGGCAGCGCCAATGCGGTACAGCACTGCGTTAACGGAATAGAAAAGCATAATGATGAGCACCCAGCGGGCAATGTCGATCACGTTTCTCAGCAAGGTACTGTGGATGCCGATGAGGTTGAACAGCCAGCGGAGCGTGGCGCCCTGGGCAATGATAAGGGCAACAGTAATGAGCAGCAGCAGTACCAGGATGGCAGTGAGTTGCAGGGCAATGAGCCTGTTTTGCCACCATTTTCTTTTCCTGAACCCGGCGCCCTGTATTTTCCCAAAGGAACGGAGTATGCCCATTACCCCGTTGGAGGAATAGAAATATCCCATCAGGAATGCGATAGAGAGCAGCCCGTTGCGGTGTGTGTAGAGGAAGTCGTGGATCATTCCCCGCACAATCATGTAGGTATTATAGTTGGGGGTAAGATCCTCGGCAAGGTCATAGAGGGTAGGCTCTATGTTTTGTACAGGAATGTAAGGCACCAGCGTAAACAGGAAGATAAAAAACGGTGGAATGGCCAGGAGGAAGTTAAAGGAGATAGCCCTTGCCCGGTCGCCAAGCCCGCGGCTTTTCGTTTCCTGGCCGAAATGTTTTAGTACGTCGTATAAAGGGATGCCTTCAAACCCGGGAAGGATCAGGGTTTTAGTCCTTTCCACCAACCGGCGGTAGGGTTTTGAACGAAAGATGATGTTTTCGGGTTTGAAGGCCAAATTTGTTGTTTTATTTAGAAACCTCTTTTATTCAGTTCTGCCTGGTATTTTTTTGCGTTTACCAGGTGCTCGGCATAGGTGGCTGCAAAAGCATGGTAGCCGGAGAAATCGGCCCTGGCACAAAAATAAAGGTAATCTGTTTCCGGGGTATTCAATACGGCATTTAAAGTTTTTTCCGAGGGCGTGCAAATCGGTCCGGGAGGAAGCCCGGCATAACGGTAAGTGTTATACGGAGAATCGAAGAGGGTATGATTTTCACGGATCCTTTTCAGGCCGAAATCCTGCAGGGCAAATTTCACGGTAGGATCTGCCTGCAGGCGCATGCCTTTGCGGTAGCGGTTGAGATACACGCTGGCAATGATAGGCTTTTCGTCGTTTTTATTGGTTTCTTCTTCCACGATGGAGCCAAGTACGGTGACCTCGTTCATAGAAAGGCCCAGTTTGGCTGCTTTATCTTTCCTTTCCGGGGTCCAGAATTCTTCCCTTTCCTTTTCCAGTTTTTTGAACACGGCTTCAGCGCCGGTGTTCCAGTAAAACTCAAAAGTATTTGGTATAATGGCGCACATCACGGTGTTGGTATCCAGTCCAAACTGGCGGAGGTATACCGGGTCGTTCATGAGGGAGCGCATTACATTGGAATCTGCTTCCAGGTTGTTGGAGATTTTGCGGACAAAATCATTTTTGGTACGCAGCTTATTGATCACCAGTACCACTGGTGATTGTTTCCCCGAACGGAGCATACGGGCAATATCGAAGTTGCTCATACCGCGGGTAATTTTATAGCGGCCTGCTTTTACGCGGTTGGGATAGTCCAGTTGTTCCGCCACCCAGTTAAAGCTGCTGCGGTTGCGGATAATCCCTTGTTCTTCCAGTCCGTCGAGCACGGCGGAGTAGGTGCTGTTGGTACGTACATAAAAGTATTTGCTGTCGCCGAAGGCTTTGGTGTTAGGCCCGAATACGCGGTAAGAGGTGTATACCAGGGCGCCTGCCGCCAGGCAGCCGGCAATGACCAGTATCCGTCTTATCCATACTGATTTAGCGCTGGATTGTTTGCTTTTCTTCGCCATAGATAGAGTTGGAAGTTACAAGGGGGCAACATCGGCGATCAGCCAGGCTTTTCAATGTACTCCGCCGGTTGCCATTAAAAAAAACCTCGCTTTTAACGGCGAGGTTTCAAATATTATTATTCTGATAATGTTAATTACTTGCCGGGAGCAGGCGCTGGTGCCGGAGCAGGAGTGCCTGGTAACGGAGTAGATGGCGCCTGTGGTGTAATTGGCTGGCCGGCGGATGCTCTTTCAACCGCACTTGGCGCTACCTGTTGTACTTTGCTGCCTTTACCAATAAAGAAAGGAGAGGTCAGGCATAATACGGCAATAATTACCGCCAGTATCCAGGTACCTTTTTCCAACACGTCAGTTGTCTGACGCACCCCAATCACCTGATTGCCAACACCACCGAGGTTGCCGGAGAGCCCGCCACCTTTGGGGTTCTGGATCAGCACGAAGAAGCCGAGCAACACACAGGCTAATATGATCAGGATACCGAAAATTATCAACATAGAAATTACTGTTTATTTTTATCTGTTTTTGACTTTAGGTCTAATATCTTTTGCGCAAAATAAGCGTTTTTGTCGGGATTAAGCAAACTTAATTTTTGATATATCTTAATCGCATTGCCATACTGCTGCTGCCGTACCCAGATCTCTGCCAGGGTTTCGGAAACGATATCATTGTTGAAAACAATGGAGTCCATGGCCATTTTTTCCACTGTTTCGGAAACTTCCGGTTCTTCATCTTCATCATAAATCCGGTGTAATTGCTGATGATACCAATCCTTATTGGTTTTGCCGGCGAAGTTGTCTTTCATTTGCCGTAACCAGGAGGTAAAGCTTTTCATTTCTGCCACGCCTTGCTCATTTAAATCATCTGCTTCTTCAGGGTTTTTAAGCCTTTTGTAAGCAAAATAATCATCTGTGTATAAAGGTTGAAATACCAGTTCTGTTTCTTCTGTTGCCGTTGCCAGCGGGAATATTTTGATGGGGCCGGCGGCATCTGATTCCTCCCCGTCGGTGGCTTTGATCTCCTGTTCACTATCCTGCCCGTTGGCAGGGGAAGGCATTGCCACCGGTGGCGGCGGTGTTTCTACGGTATGCTCTTCATCTCCCGGTTCAAAATCAGCCACCGCAATGGGGGCTGCCGTTTCCGGCGCTGGGGTATGATCTGCGGAGGGAGTGTGAACGGTTTCTGTTGCTGCTGTCAATGCTGTATTTTCTTCTTCCGTAGCTGTTGTTTCAAATTCCGGTGTAAAGGTACCTGTTTCCGGGGCTGCAGGAACGGATGCCGGTGATAATGTTTCTTCTTCGTGGATTATAGCCGGTTCACCACTTGCTGGTGGAAGTACTTCTTCCTCCGGTTCAGGGGATATGGCTGGTTCTTCCGCAGACTGCGGTACAGCTGTTGCCGTATCTTCCTGTGGCAGGGTATCTTCCGGGATAACGGCGGCTACACGGTTTTCCACTTCCTGCAACACCTGTTCCTGTATGATCAGCTGATAGGCATAATGATGCTGGTCTGAATACAGCAGCGCTTTTTTAACAGCGGGATGATGAAGGTTGCCGGTTTGCTGGTAAATTTTTCTCGCCAGCAGGAGGCGGGCTGCGGAAAAATACGGATGATCCGCTACCAGTTGCTCCATGGCCGCTTCGTTTACCAACTGAAGGGAGGGTTGCTGAAACACATGTGCTATAATCCTGTTTGCCGTCATAGGTTGCTAATGTAATAAATTAATGATTACACACTACCAGTTTGCAAAAGCCCTGTTGAAGATATCATCCGTGATACCCGGAATGATATTCTCGTCCAGCAGGCGGTTTTCCACGCTGCTGGGCAATTGTGTAGCGGGGAACTCTGCGGAGCGGGAAAAGGATTGGGTAAAGCCTTTTTTATCGCCTATGCGTTTGATAAAAGTAACATTTACGGTAACATTCAGCCTGGAGGTAGCTGCCTGGTCAACATTGGTCACAGCCGCATTGGAAAAGGAGTAGCCGGTAATAGTTGCCTTGAATTCATAGTCGGCGCGTGGCTCCGTTTCATTCACCTGTGTCAGGCGGGTTTGAGAAGTGATCTTGTCGCGCAGCTTCATGGTCAGCTTCTGGCTCAGGGTCGGGTTATTGATGGGCGCCCTGTTTTCAATAAAGCGTACGTTCACTGTAGTAGCCCCCTGGTCAATACTGGCGCCGGTGGTAGAGTATTTTACGCTGCAACCTGCCAGTATTGCCATTATGCTGATGGCTATAAATGCTTTGATATTGCTGATCATTGTGGTGCTTGGATTAATTCGTTTATTCAGCGATGTTATATTCCTTGAGTTTGCGGTAAAGTGTTCTTTCAGAAATTCCGAGGTCCAGCGCGGCATCCTTGCGTTTGCCTTTGTGTTTTTTCAGCGCTTTCACAATGAGTTCTTTTTCTTTATCGGCAATCGACAGTGTTTCTTCCACTTCTTCGTGGTGGTCAATTTTATTATCCGCCAGGATAATGGGTTGTTGCGCCGGTCCGAGGCCGGGGCCCGGAGGCGTATTCATTTCAGCTACGCCAGGGTAGTTGTGCATCACATGATTATCGGCGTGAAACTCCGCTGCATGGGCCATATTCGGGTTCTGCAGGATGTCGAAGAACATTTTCTTTACCTCTGTCACATCTTTCTTCATATCGAAGAACAGCTTGTAGAGGATATCCCTTTCGCTGCTGAAATCGCTGGTTGGCTGCGGCGCCGCCAGCATGGGCAGGCGGTTTACCTCCGGCTGGTCCGGCAGGAATCGTTTCAGGTCATTGGCGGTGACCAGTTTGTCTGAAGACAAAACGGAAATCTGCTCTGCAATATTTTTCAGTTCACGGATATTACCTCTCCAGGGATAATTCACCAGGATGTTCCTGGCTTCTTCATCCAGCTGTATAGAAGGTGTTTTATACTTTTCGGAGAAATCGACCGAGAATTTCCTGAACAATAACGGGATATCTTCCTTACGGTCGCGTAGCGCCGGCACCCGGATGGGTACGGTGTTGAGCCTGTAGTAAAGATCCTCGCGGAATTTTCCCTGCTGGGTGCGTTCCAGCAGATCGCGGTTGGTGGCGGCTACTACCCGCACATCTGTTTTCTGTACTTTGGAGGAGCCCACGCGGATATATTCACCGGTTTCCAGTACACGGAGCAGCCGGGCCTGTGTGCCCATCGGCATTTCACCGATTTCATCAAGGAAAATGGTACCGCCGTTAACGGTTTCAAAATACCCCTTGCGGCTGTCGACCGCACCGGTAAACGATCCTTTTTCGTGCCCGAAAAGCTCGGAATCGATAGTCCCTTCAGGGATAGCGCCGCAGTTAACGGCAATAAACGGATTATGTTTGCGGGCGCTCAGGGCATGGATGATCTGTGAAAAAACCTCTTTACCAACACCGCTCTCCCCGTTAATAAGTACCGTGAGATCGGTATTGGCTACCTGAACAGCCACCTGCAATGCGTAATTGAGTGCAGGACTACTACCAATAATGCCAAACCTGTTTTTTATAGCCTGTATGTCCATAAGCGGTTATTCATATGTTTGATGGTTTAAAATAGCTTCGGCTTCCTTTTTTAAAATTGGAAGATGATTATTGATGATATCCCACAAAATCCTGTAATTGATCCCATCATAATCATGAACAATGATGTTCCTTGTCGCTTTTATTTTTTGTACTTCACTGATATTCAGATCGGGAACCTGTAATTCCCTTTCAATTGCACTGGTCAGTAGTCTGGAAGATACAAACGTGTCGAAATCAGTTGCATCTTTAGTAAATACCTGTATGGCATTGATCGAATCAATCACATCATACATATATTTTTCTATTGATCTATCCTTCATATACCAGGGTCTTATCTTTATTAATTGCGTTGATGAAGTACGGATTTCTGAGATAATCCTGGGCTACCAGGTCTACCTTGATTTTCAGGATGTTTTCAAGTGAATTTTTCAGGTCAAAGAAATTATCAGCATATTGATCCCCAGGTATTTCTTTTTCTTTAAAGGAGTATAATAAATCCACGTCACTTCCTGATTGCATGGTATTTCTTGCCGCGGAGCCAATCAGAAACAGATATTTTACATGATGCTTATCGCAAGTATCTTTTATCTCTTCTATATGACGCGAAATAATCGGATTTATCATACTATTAAATTTATACTAAACTACAGCTTTCCCGATCAAAGTACCCGATGTGCAGCTTTCCACTTTCACCATCACATAATCGCCTTTCTTAAAGTTTTCCTTCGGAAACACGATTACCTTATTCTGATCATTCCTTCCGAACAGCTGTTCGGAAGAACGTTTGGAAGTGCCTTCCACCAATACTTTGAAGGTTTTGCCAACTTCTTTCTGCATGTTTTCCTGAGAGCACTCGCGATGCAACGCCACTATTTCTGCCAACCGTCTTTTCTTTACTTCTTCCGGAACATCGTCTTTGTACCGGCGTTCTGCCAGTGTACCCGGGCGTTCGGAGTAGAAATACATATACGCCAGGTCGTAGCCGGCATAGCGCATCAGGCTCAGGGTTTCCTGGTGATCTTCTTCTGTTTCTGTGCAGAAACCGGCGATCACGTCGGTAGAAAGGCCACAGTCGGGGAGCAGTTCACGGATACGGTCTACCTTTTTGATATACCATTCACGGGTATACGTACGGTTCATGAGCTGCAATATGCGTGAGCTGCCGCTTTGCACCGGCAGGTGGATATAGTTACAGATGTTGTCATACTTCTGCATGGTGAAAAGTACTTCATCTGTAATATCTTTCGGATGGGATGTGCTGAAACGTACGCGCAGCAAAGGATTGATGAGCGCTACTTTTTCCAGCAGCATGGCAAAGGTGATGGTTTCACTGCCGTCGTCGCTGGTCCAGTAGTAGGAGTCAACGTTCTGCCCCAGGAGCGTTACTTCCCGGTAGCCATTGGCAAACAGCTCTTCTGCTTCGCGGACAATGGAATAGGCGTCGCGACTGCGTTCACGGCCCCGGGTAAACGGTACTACGCAGAAGGAGCACATATTATTACACCCCCGCATGATGGATACAAAAGAGGTAACCCCGTTGTTGTCCAGTCGCACCGGGCTGATATCCCCGTAAGTTTCTTCCCGGCTCAGCAACACATTCACCGATTTCTGGCCGGTACCTGCTTCTGCGATCAGGGCAGGGAGACTACGGTACGCATCCGGGCCCACTACCAGGTCTACCAGCTTTTCTTCTTCCAGCAGTTTACCCTTGATACGTTCGGCCATACAGCCCAGCACACCTACCAGCATACCCGGGGTTTGCTGTTTTATTTTTTTGAATTCGGTAAGACGTTTACGCACGGTCTGTTCCGCTTTATCGCGGATAGAACAGGTATTCAGCAATATCAGGCTCGCTTCTTCGGCGTTGCGGGTAGGGCCGTAGCCTTCTTCGCCCAGGATGGATGCAACAATTTCGCTGTCGTTGAAATTCATTGCGCATCCGTAACTTTCAATGTAGAATTTTTTAGTATATGTTTGGGTGCCAGTCGTTGCAGGAGCATAAGCTTCTCCCTGGCGACTTTCATCATGCACTTTGGTATCCAGATCAAGCATCCTGACAAAAATTTTGGAAAGCAAAAATAGATAATAAAAATTACAAAATGACAGAATGGCAGAAAATAGATTTCCGGATCTTTAGTATTCCATTATTGAATACCAATGACCCGGAAACAGGCTTGTATACGAATAAACCATAAATAGGATACAAACAGGCCATACACCGGGCGTGGAGTAAAGGTGGACTTGATGCGCCCCAAAACGGTGTCTCTTATGCGGTTTTAGCCTTGAGCTTTTTCGCCACCCAGCTGTCTTTCAACGGTTGTAACCAGTTGGTGTCCAGCTCCTGCTTTGTAAGTACGGTATTATTAAGATAGATCGTATTTTCGTTGATATAGCCTTTTTCCAGGGCATAAGCCACCTGGGCCATAGGCAAAAGCTCTATTTTATCTTTTACAATAAAGCCCAGCAGGAGGCGATCGAACATATTTACCCCGTACTGTTTTTCTATACTTTTGATGATACGAACGGAACTGTCTGTACTGCAGCCACTTACCGTGGTCTGCGATTCATCTGCCATCAATACAATTACCTGGTTCAGCACTACCTGTCCCCAACCCTTTACCGGAGCGCCGTGTGCGTTCCATTGGCTGGTGAACTGGTGCAGCTGTTCATTAATTTCCAGTATCTCCTGTTCATTGAATGGTCTGTTGCTCTGGTATATCCAAACCCTGGAGGCGGGAGAAAAGCCTGAAGGGAAGATGTTGCTGCTATTCATGGTACAAATTTAGGTAAATGTATTCATTTCATGCTGCCGGCTATCAGCTCTGCAATGTCAAGTACCTTTACGGAGTCTTCCTTACCGGCGTCTTTCACACCGTCTGTCAGCATGGTCATACAAAAAGGGCAATTGGAGGCAATCACCGTGGCGCCGGTAGCTACGGCTTCATGTCCCCGCTCAAAGTTGATACGGGTAGTGCCCTTTTCCTCTTCCTTGAACATCTGGGCGCCGCCTGCGCCGCAACAAAGCCCTTTGCTTCTGCAGCGTTTCATTTCCACCAGGTCGGCATCCAGCGTTTCCAGCACTTTACGGGGCGCTTCATATATATTATTGGCGCGGCCCAGGTAGCAGGAATCATGATAAGTGATTTTCTTTCCTTTGAAAGTGCCGCCTTCCTGCACTTTTATTTTTCCTTCATCGATGAGCGACTGGAGAAAAGTGGTATGATGTATTACTTCATAGTTGCCTCCCAATGCAGGGTACTCATTTTTTAAAGTATTAAAACAGTGAGGGCAGGCGGTAACAATTTTCTTCACCTCATACATATTCAGTAACTGGATATTATTTTGCGCCATCATCTGGAAAATAAATTCGTTACCCGCTCTTCTCGCCGGATCGCCGGTGCAGCTTTCTTCTTTTCCCAAAATGGCAAAACGGATACCTACCTTTTCAAGGATAGTGGCAAATGCCCGGGTAATTTTCTGGGCACGCTGATCAAAACTCCCTGCACATCCCACCCAGAACAGCACTTCCGGGGTTTCTCCGTTTGCGGCATATTCTGCCATTGTCTTAATATGCATGCTAGTTATTTTAAATTAATACCAAATTTGATTGCATGCAATCAAATGAAAAGCCCAAAAGTCATGCAACTGTCTAAAATTCCGGTGCATCCTTTAAATTCCGACACTTGCTTACTATTATTACTGTTTATATCTTTAAGACGAATTGAATATAAAGATAAAAAATAGAACCGCACAAATTTTAAATCTACTGAGTTGTACGCCAGCCTGAATGATAAGGAGCTATGGATAAAAGTAGTGGAAGGCGATAAGCATGCATTGTCTTTCATTTATACACAGCATTTCCCCGCACTGTTCAATTATGGCATGAAAGTTCACGCAGATGAAACCATCGTAAAAGATTGCATTCACGATCTTTTTGTGACGCTATGGTTCAGCCGGGAACGTTTATCCATTAATGATACTATCCGTTTTTACCTGCTGGCCAGTCTTAAAAGAAATATTCTCCGCAGCCTGAAGCCCCTGTATGTACCCAGGATGTTTGATCAGTCGATGGACAAAGCCGACTTCAGCACCAACCCGGAGCATATTATTATGGACAGGGAATCGGAAAAGGAACAGCAGCAGAAACTGGTGAGGGTGATCAACCAGCTGCCCCGGAGGCAGCAGGAAGTGTTGCACCTGCGCTATTTCCAGGGGCTGGATACCAAGGAAGCTGCGGCGCTGATGTCGCTCAGCATAAATGCTACCTATGTACTGTTATCACAGGCGCTGCGCTTCCTCAAAAAGCACAGCGATAAGCTGGTCACCCTCTTTTTATTATGGCCATTTTAATGAGTGTTGAACAGACAATTGAACATGAACAGAAAAAAAATAAAAAAAAGTGGCAACAGGACGCTAAGATTTTAACACCGGTTTGCTTTACATTATAAGTATTGAAGATGAGATTCAGGGAATTCACTATTTCAGATTTTATGCAGGAATCTTCTTTCCGGAGCTGGGTGCTGGACAATGACGCCAGGGCCGCCGCTTTCTGGGAGGAATGGATGCACAGTAATCCGGATAAGCGTGAAGAAGTGATGCAGGCCAGGCAATGGCTGCGGGTAATAGGCGCACCCGACTGGGTCCCGGGCGCCGATGCCGCAACCGATACCTGGAACCGCATTATACAAACGATCGATAAAACAGCGCAATCAGGCAAACCAGGCATCTTTGCCCTGCAACCGGTAGTAAATACCATGAAAAGCAGGCGATGGCTGCCTTATGCGGCGGTACTGGCTGGTATTGCAGTATTGTATGCAGCCGCTTTTTTCCTGTTCTCCGGCGGGGAAATACACCAGGCCACTGCCATGGGGGAACTGAAAACCATATTGCTGCCAGACAGCTCGGAAGTGCGGTTGAATGTTAATTCTTCCGTGAGATATGCAGATAAATGGAATTCGGAAGATGCCCGTGAAATATGGATCGAAGGAGAAGCATTTTTTACGGTAACGCATAAACGTAATCACCAGCGTTTTATAGTACATACACGCGATATGGACGTGCAGGTAACAGGCACCGCTTTTAATGTAAATACCCGGAGGGTGCAAACCCAGGTGGTATTAAACAACGGCGTGGTAAAACTGGCGCTGCGCCCGCACGGGCACGATACGGCAGCGCCTATTATCATGAAGCCGGGAGATATGATCACTTATTCAGCCACCACCAATGAGCTGACCAATAAAAAAGTAGACCCGGAAGTTTATTCTTCCTGGCAAAGTAAAAAGCTATTGTTTACAGATACGCCAATTACGGAAGTAATTAAATCCCTGCAAGACAACCTGGGCATCACTATTGAGCTACAGGAAGAAAGCCTGGGCCGGCAAACATTTACAGGAACAGTACCTACAGATAATGTGGACGTATTTTTCAAAACATTATCCAGGTCGTTACAGGTAACCGTTACAAAAACGGGCGCTCATACATATAGGATCAACCAAGAGTAGTATTTAACTGATATTATAAACAATGCCCTGCCCGCCGCATCCGGGAGGGGAGCTTATGTACCAATGAAATTATAATCAGCCATAATAACGAGGTAAGAATTATTCAACCAACCTAATCTATTGCTATGATAGAATTTTACGCCAGGCGTGCTGGCGGAAGCATGGCTATGGCCCTGCTGCTACAGCTTTGTGTGTTGCCCGCTTCAGCGGCGCCCCTGCATCGTCAGCACGATAAATTGTATGCCGCCGCCAAACCGGTTACCCAGCAACAGCTGCTTCCCCTGAAGGAGGTATTTGCCATACTGGAAGATCGCTACAAGATCCGCATCAACTACACCGGCAACACCATTAAAGACCTGAAAGCAACTGTGCCGGCGCCTAAAACAGCCGGGGTTAAAATGGAGGATTACCTGCACCGCTTGTTGTCGCCCTTAAACCTGGAAGTGGAAGAAGCAGGAACAAACAATTATATCATTTTCCGGAAAGAACCGGTTAAGCAGCCAGCCCCCGGTCCTAAACAACAGGAAACAACCGCTGTACCGGCTACTGCCATCATCACCGAAACGGCAGCCCATATGCCTGAAACGCCTGCGCAACCACCGCTGAAAGGCCAGGTTACACAGGAAGACGGGGTGCCCATTCCCGGCGTAACCGTGATAGTAAAAGGTACCCGCATTGGCGTGCAAACCAACGCCGATGGGCGTTTTGAACTGAAGGATGTACCCGATAACGCTATACTGGTATTCAGCTACATAGGTTTTAAAACACAGGAAATAAAAACCGGAAAACGTACCACTTTTGCCGTTACCCTGCTTACGGATATGCAGTCGCTGAAAGATGTGGTAGTAAACGGTTACCAGAATATCAAGAAAGATAATTTTACCGGGTCGGCCGTTACTATTACGGGAGAAGAGCTAAAACGTTTTAACCCGCAGAACATCCTGGCCAGCATCCAATCGTTTGATCCCTCCTTTAAGCTCGTGGAGAACAACTTCTCCGGCTCCAATCCCAACGCCCTGCCCAACATCAATGTAAGAGGCACTACCGCGTTGCCTACCGGTAAAACAACGGAGCTTACGCGCAACCAGATCAACAGCACACCCAACCTGCCGTTGTTTGTGATCGACGGCTACCCTGTACCGGTACAATCTGTATATGACCTTGATCCCAACAGGATCGCCGCAGTAACGCTCCTGAAAGATGCCGCTGCTACCGCTGTATACGGTTCCCGTGCAGCCAATGGCGTATTGGTGATCACTACCCGCCCGCCGAAAGAAGGAAAGCTGTCGCTCACCTATGGCTATGAACTGAACGTTACTACGCCGGACCTCACTGCCTATCACCTGCTCAACGGAGCAGACAAGCTGGAGTATGAGAGACTGTCAGGGGTATACGAAAATGCCCTGGGGCAGTCGCCGGACGATTTGCAGATGCAGTACTACGCCAAACGCAGGAATGTATTGGCAGGAGTAAACACCTACTGGTTGTCGCAACCACTGGCCACCGATTTTGGTCATAAACATTCGGTAACCCTGGAAGGAGGATCACAGGCGCTCAAATACATCATCGATGGCCGTTACCAAACCAATGCCGGTGTTATGAAAGGCTCCGGGCGCGATCGCTACAGCCTTGCTACCAACCTGCAATACAGCCTGAAGGATAATAAAGTATTGTTCCGCAACCAGTTCACCGTTTCACAGGTGAATGGGCGCGAATCCCCATACCGTGAATTTTCTACCTATGCCCGCATGAATCCTTATTTCCCTAAAACGGATTCTACCGGCAAACTGCTGCGTGAACTGGACAGGTGGAATGTGCCCGATTACCAGACCAACGGCATGAAGCTCAATACCGTGCTGAACCCCATGTATGAAGCTACACTGGCCAGTTTCAACAAATCGGAATACCTGGAATTTACAGACGCATTTTCCGCAGAGTATAATATCACCAACACACTGAGGCTGCGGGGCGATTTCAGCTTAACAAAACGGCGCTCCACCGGGGATCAGTTTATTTCTCCCTATAGCAACGACTTCTTTGATAAAAAAGGGGATGACCTGAAAGACCGTGGTACGTATACTTTCAGCGACCGTGACGAGATCCAGTACAATGGTAACCTGGTATTGAACTATAACAAAGGGATCGGGGATCACTTCTTTAACTCCTCGCTGGGCCTCAATATGCAGGATGCAAAAAGCTCGCTGAAGGTTTTTAAGGCGCAGGGCTTTACCAACGACAGGTTTACAGATATCACCTTCGCGCGGACGTATGAAAGAGACAAAGCCCCTACGGGTGAAACGTATGAAGAACGCCTGGCCGGCGCATTCGGAAGCATTAACTATTCCTACCAGAACCGCCTGCTGATGGACGCTACCCTGCGCGTGGACGGGTCTTCTAAATTTGGTGTAGATGCGCGTATGGCGCCTTTCTGGTCGTACGGACTGGGATGGAATCTTCACAATGAAAAGTTCTTGCGCAATACCATCGTTTCGCAACTGAAACTGAGGGCTACCACCGGTTTAACAGGAGAAGTATCTTTCCCTGCCTATCTGTCCAACACTACATATGAGTATTATACCGGCGACTGGTACTCTACCGGTGTAGGTGCGCATTTTAAAGCGTATGGTAACTCCAACCTGAAATGGCAACGCACACAGAACTACGATCTCGGTGCAGAACTGGGCCTGTTCCACGACCGACTGTATATAGCGCCACGCTACTATTATAAGCTCACCAAAGACCTGCTGGCAGACATCAATGTAGCGCCTTCCACCGGCTTTTACCAGTATAAGGAGAACCTGGGGGAAATGGTGAACAAGGGCTACGAATTCAACATCCGCGGCAACGTATACCGTAACCGGGAGATGTCGGTAAACCTTTATGCCAATATGGTGCATAACACCAACGTGATCACCAAAATTTCCAATGCACTGAAAGCATACAACGATGATATTGATAAACAGCAGAATGAAAAAGATGAACTGAAATCCTTATCGTTGCTGCGTTACAAGGAGGGGCAGTCCATGAACACTATTTACGCAGTAAGATCACTGGGTATTGATCCGGAAAACGGTAAAGAAGTTTTCCTGAACCCGGATGGCACCAAAACCTATATCTATGATGTGAAGAATACGGTACCGGTGGGTGATCAGACGCCAAAGCTGGAAGGCTTTTTTGGCGGCAACATGGTGTATAAGAACTGGATGCTGGAGGTGAGCTTCTATACTAAATTCGGTGGCGATTATTATAACCAGACCTTACTGGACCGCGTGGAAAATGCAGATCCAAGGTTTAATGTGGATTCCCGCGTATTAACCGACCGCTGGAAGCAACCAGGCGATGTTACCTTCTACAAGAATATTGCCGACCAAACGCTTACCAGGGCTTCTTCCCGCTTTGTGCAAAAAGAAAACAGGCTGGAATTTAAATCGCTTTATCTCTCTTATGAAGCGCCTGCTACTTTCTACAACCGCCTGAAAATGCGGAGCCTGCGCGTGTCGCTCAATATGAATGATATCGGCTACTGGTCTACCGTAGAAGCGGAAAGAGGTATTGACTACCCGTTTGCCAGGAGCTTTACTTTTTCACTTCAAACAAGGTTCTAAATCATTATTTATGAAAAGATATTTAGTCCTCATTTTATTATTTGCTACTTCCTGCAGTAAATGGCTGGATATAAAACCGATTTCGGAAGTATCCGGAGATGAGCTGTTCCAGACAGAAGATGGCTTCAAAGATGCCGTGAACGGGCTTTACAGCCTGTGCTTAAATGAAGATATCTATGGTAAGGAGCTGATGGGCGGATTGCCGGATGTGCTGGCGCAGAACTACTCCGTTCCTGTTACCGATAATGCCGGTTACCGCCAGGCTGCTATGTATAATTATAAAGACAAAGAGCTGATAAACAGGAAAGATAAGATCTGGCAAAGATTGTATGAAGTGATTGCCAACAGCAACCTGATTCTTTCTAAAGTAGATCAGAAAAAGAGTATCCTCTCCAATGTTAACTATGGGCTGATCAAAGGAGAAGCGCTGGCAATGCGCGCCTGGTGCCATTTTGATGCGTTGCGGTTATTCGCGCCATCATTTGCCAGTAAACCGGCCGCCAACGGAGTACCTTATGTAACAGAGTTTTCAAAGAATGCGGCTCCCATGCAAACCGTTACAGCCCTGCTGGATTCTGTGATCAAAGATCTCACCACAGCAAAAGCAATACTACGTGGCACAGACCCGATCTTAAATCCCGGTTACAAAGTGGGCTACATGATCGCAGACTCTACCACGGAAGATCAGGGAGAGATGTTTGTGCAACAGCGCCGGCACCGTTTAAATTACTACGCCGTATGTGGCGAGCTGGCAAGAGTGTACCTGTATAAGAATGATAAGGTGAACGCCTTGCAGAATGCGCTTGAGATCATTAATGCCAAAAAATTCCCATGGACAAGGCAGGAAGACTTCATGAACGGCAATGATGCAAAGAAAGACAGGATCCTGTATAAGGAACTGATCTTTGGTTTTTACATGCCCAACCGTAAGGATGCCATGAACGACCTGTTCAGGAAAGGCAACGGGCAGGGATTGTTTATATCTGCCACAGAAGGAAAGAATATTTATGAAGTAGCAGGAGTGGGCGGGGAGGACTTTCGCTTTAAGCAGTGGTTCAGCGAGCAATCAGTCAGCTCGGTCACTTACCTGCAACTGGAAAAATACAAACGTACAGACGATAACCTGCATTACCTGATGGGACCGGCGTTGCGCCTGAGCGAGATTTATTACATCGCTGCGGAGTGCACCTTTGCCAGTGATCCTGCCAAAGCATGGGACTATTTCAATGAAGTGCGCCTGCACCGCGGCATCGGGCCATACAGCGGTCCGGAAGATGCACAGGGCTTTTATACCGAACTGCTGAAGGAAGCCCGTAAGGAATTGTATGGAGAAGGGCAGCTGTTTTATATGTACAAACGCCTGAACAGGCCCATACTTGGATTGGGCGGAAAGCCGGCGCCTGCCTCAGATGGCGTGTTTGTGCTGCCGCTTCCTGATGATGAAATCGCATACGGTAACCGATAAAATTTTGTACATGAAAAAGATAACAGCGATAAGTATGTTCAGCTGTCTTCTGCTGATGGCATGTAAAAAGCAGGATGACCTGATGTTCCGTGAGAATAGTAATGTTTATTTTGATTTTACTGATGATAAAAAGAGTACCAGGGTAGATAGCTTCTTTTTTTCTTTTGCCCTTTTCCCTGAAAGATCAGTAGATACCCTTCTGCTCCCGGTAAGGATTTCCGGGGAACGGACGCCGTACGACAGGTGGTTTAAGGCCAGCATAGTGGCCAATGGCTCTACTGCCACGGCGGGCCTGCATTACAAGGCGCTGGACACCGCGTATAAGATCCCTGCGGATTCAGGCAAGGCTTACCTGCCACTTATTATTTACGGAACTGATCCGCTGCTGCTGGATACTTCCGTAGTGCTTAAGCTGAAGATAATAGCTTCTTCTTCTTTTGGTAACGACTTCCCTTCCTATGATACGGCAAAGGTTACCTTTTCCAACCGGCTGGAACAACCGCTGTGGTGGGCGGTATGGGAAGGTGAGCTGGGCGTTTATTCCCGCGTGAAGCACGAGCTGTTTATCCGTACTTCCGGTACCACTGAACTGCAACTGGATAACAGCGACTGGCAATCCACTCCCAAAACGTTGTTTTACCTGCGCCAGTTCCGCGCCTTTATGATGGATCCTATTACCCGTACTGCTGATTATAAAGACAAAGGCTATGCGATAGGACGGGAGCCCGATGGCACTTATTATTTCTATAATACAGGTAATCTGAATAAAAAATATCCGCTGGAATATAGCGCCTCTGATGGCAGGTATTACTTCCATGATGAACACGGTAACCGGATAGTACCACAATAACCAAAATCGCAATCGCATATGAAACATACATTTCTATATATCATTGGCATGCTGGTATTGTTCACCGCCTGCTACAAAGACAAAGGCAATTACGATTATCACCCGCTGGCAGAGCCGGTGATCACGCAACTGGATACTGCCTATACCGCTGTAGTGGGCGATAGTTTTATTATATCGCCTAAAGTAGTGCTGGCCTCCGGTAATAAAAATTACCAGGGATTATGGAAGATCTCCGTTCCCGGGCAGATGGGCTCACAGGATTACACCGGCCAGGAACTGCGTATTGTATTCGGTTTGGGCGCATCGCGTTATCCTGCATTGTATATCGTGTATGATAGCGTTACGGAGATGAAGTACTACTATAAATTCGTGATCAACGGAACGGCTGCATTTACCCGTGGTACCATTGTGCTGAGCGATGACGTTACTTCTTCCAAAATATCTTTTATTAAGGAAGATGGTACCGTACAACCCGATGTATATACCAATATCAATCACGATACCCTCCCTGCCGGCGCATTGCAGCTTACCATGATGAAGAATGTTAACTATGGTAATCTCATTACGGGTTACTGGGCTACCTTTAAAACAGGAGGTGTTTATATTGATCCGAATAATTTAAGCAGGATAAGAACACTGGCGCAGAATTTTTATTCAGATCCAGGCCCTTTGCAGGTGTCTACATTTGTTCCTACCAGTCTTGGTGTGCCCGCAGGTATTATCAATAAGCAATTATACCGCGGCGCTACTGAAACTGCTCCATTTGCTACTTACTACGGCTATATGGGCATACCTTTATCCGGCACTTACAGCCTGGCTTCCACTATTATTGCCAGCGATCCTGATAACAGGGGTTATTTCCTGGGTTTTGAGGAAACAAAAAAGAAGCTGGTGAGAATGGATTGGGGAAATTATCTTGATACCAATTATATCGTAAAGGATTCTGCGTTTACGCCTAAGAACCTCAAGATGGATGTGCTGCATCTGGGCCGTTTTGAAGATAACGAATGCTATGCGTTTTGCGACAGCGCCGGCCAGATCAGGGAGCTTAGGTTTGGCGTAGATTTCAGAACGGATAGAGATCCTGTGTTCCATGCACTGGAAAAAAGAAAGCCTGTTATTGCAGATAAGATCAGTGCCGCTACATTATGGGCAGAATCGCCTGTTGGGGTATTTTATTTTTCGCAGGGAGATAAGGTATACCGGTATAACCCATTGAATAAAGATGTGAAGGAACTGGCTTCGGCCTTTGGCGGCAAACCGGTTACGATGCTGAAACTGCTGGAGAATGGTAACCAGTTACTGGTAGGAGTGCCCGGTAGTATTTATTACCTGAATGTTGGTACGGGGCATAATGGAGAAACCACCAAACAGGTAAATGGTATTCCCGGTGCGCCGAAGGATGTGATTATAAGAGCGAATTAAAAGAGGCTGTCTCACTGAAGTGCCCCAAAAGTGTCTAACTTTTTTTGGGCACTTCAGTGAGACGGCCTCTTTTTTAATCAGGTAATATTATTAGCTGACACATTTTGTAACCCTAGGGATTCATTAATTTAATCGCAGCTTTTACATTTTGATAGTTATTGTTGTTATAATCGTAATTGATTCCATATACACCAATACCACCCGCCTTATTTTTAACAGCCCAGTCTGCATATTCTACTATTTGTGCTCTGCTTCCTCCAGAGAAATTACTTATATCCCAGGCACATGTTTTCTGTCCATTGGTAAAAGCTAAGAACTTTTTCTTATCAAAATTTTTAGTGTAACTGTTCATGGTAGCTGTCAGCACTGCGGAGTCACCATACCAGGCGTCACCAGAGCAATTGTATGCCTGGAAGAATACATAGTCATAATTCGTTTTAGTCTCATTAAAAATATTATATATAGGGGATCCGCTTCTCTGGTCCGTATCAAATATAAAGAGGTTCTTATTGCGTGATTGTGGTCCAAAACGCTTGCTCAAAGCATTCAATATTCCAATTGTTTTTGCTTTTGGATAAATTATATCAGGTTCCATATCTATGTCAATGCCATCCAGCCCCCATTCAGCACAATAGAAATATATGCTATCTGCAAAGAAGGCATAATCCTTTTCGTTATCTCCGAGAGGGGTACCGTCTGCGTGTTTGTATCGTGTGTAGTCAGTCATCCAGAAACCATTAACTACTTTGGTCCCCTTTTCCTGTAGAAGTGCTATATCTTTTTTAATAGCCTCTTTTTTCGCCCATAGCTTTTCGTTACTACGGTGCATGTTAGTGAATATGTCGACGATATCAACGCTATCCGGTATATTGCCAAGGTTACTAAACTTCTGGTCGCCGGTTTCTTCTAATTTATTGAAATAGCCTGCCATTAATGGATGTGGGCTCGCTTTATATGCTTTCAGATTTTCTAAATAATGTGAAACCCCGTCTGCTGTTGTTTTGCCAATTATTTTATCGATATCTTGTTTGGAGCAAGAAAATATACTCAAAGCGCAGCCTATGAGTGTGACTAATTGTGTTTTTTTCATAACTTTTTTGTTTGTAAACATTTTCCCAGATTTTTTGGATAAAGCGACTGATGTTTGTCTTTCTATAATAGATGAGACATGAAGTGGGAAAATTTACCCTTCCGAAAGGTTTTTTTAGGAGTTAGTGCTACGGTGCCAACTGGTGTGCCCGGGCTATGGCAGCAAACCTGGCTTAAACCCCAAAAAAAAGGTGCCTCTGTTTTGAGACACCTTACTTATTTTTTATGTTTTTTATTCTCCGGTCCATTTATCCCGGTCGTCCATACTGAACTTCCAGGGGGCCATATTATTTTCAATATTGCTGAACATGCCTGTCCATTCGGCTGGTGCGCTGGATTCTTCCATTACCAGGTGGCGGCGCAGTTGAAGGATAATATCCAGCGGGTTAATGCTCACCGGGCATTCCTGTACACAGGCATTGCAGGTGGTGCAGGCACGCAGTTCTTCTTCCAGGATGTAATCGCGCAGCAGTGCCTTGCCATCATCTTTAAACGTGCCGCCGTTGGCTTTGATGTTGCGGCCTACTTCCTCGAGGCGGTCGCGGGTATCCATCATTATTTTGCGGGGCGACAGGAGTTTGCCCGTAATGTTGGCCGGGCAGGCAGCGGTGCAGCGGCCGCATTCTGTGCAGCTGTAGGCATCCAGCAGGTTTTTCCAGGTAAGGTCTGTTACGTCTTTGGCGCCAAATTTAGGCATGGTATCGGAGGCGGGCGCATTGGCAGCCAGCTCCGGTTGCAGCATCAGCTGTACTTCATGCTGTACGGCAGGCATATTTTCCATTTCGCCTTTAGGCTCCAGGCTGGCATAGTATGCATTCGGGAAGGCAAGGATAATATGCAGGTGCTTGGAGTAGGGCAGGTAGTTGAGGAAGGCCAGCACGCCAATGATGTGCAGCCACCAGCAACCGCGTTCCAGCGCTATGAGCGCGCTTTCAGACATACCGCTCAGCAGGGGGGTAAACATACCTGATACCCAGAAGTTGCCGGTAGCCACATAATGCTCAGCACCTTTGGCCTGTAGGGCCTGGTCGGCGGTGTTCATGGTGAGGAACAGCAGCATCAGCACTATTTCCGTGATCAGGATATAGTTGGCGTCCGACCGGGGCCACCCGTTCAGGTCCCGGCCCATGAAGCGTTTCAGTTTTAATATATTCCTGCGCACCAGGAAAATAGCGCAACCGGTAATAACCAGTACGGCGAGCACTTCAAATAACCCGATAAGCACGGGGTAAATGGCGCCCAATACGGGAACGAATAAACGATGTGTGCCAAGAATACCGTCGAGGATGATTTCCAGGATTTCAATGTTAATGATCAGGAAACCGGCATATACGAAAAAGTGCAGTACAGCTACCAGTGGGTTCCGGAACATTTTTTTCTGGCCAAAAGCCAGCAGCAGGAGATTTTTCCACCGCTGATCCGGGTGATCGGTAAGGTCCTTATCACGTCCCAGCAATATGTTTTTCCTTATCCGGCTTGCCTTTTGGGCAAAAAGATACACGGCGGTTCCGAATAGGATCACAAATAATAATTCTTGTACGATTCGCATTAGCTCAGATTTGACTCCCTAATTTATGCCTTTTTTACTTAAACGCAGGATCGCCTCCGGCGATCAACGCGAATTTTGTCTGACTCAGGATTATGCTGATTATGCTGATTAGTTTGATTTTTATTTTTATCGGTTGTTGGGGATAAGCATTGGAGGATCTGATTTTTTTGCCGGGTGCTGACTGCTAATGGCTAATTGCTTACTTTTGCAATCATGGAAAGCAGGAACATCATTCTAACACAGGATATCATTCAAAAGAAAATTGAACGTATCGCTTATGAAATCTATGAGCACAATAGCGATGGTACCGATATTATATTAGCCGGTATCTGGGACCGCGGCGTGATCATCGCTCATAAGCTGGCAGCTATCCTGGAGCAGATATCTCCCCTGAAGATCCGGATCATAGAACTGCGCCTGGATAAGCAGCACCCCGGTGAAGTAGTTGTATCCGAGGAAATAGATTTTAATGATAAAGTGGTAGTAGTGGTAGATGATGTGGCCAACTCCGGCCGTACCATGCTGTATGCGCTGAAACCGCTGCTGGAATTCCTGCCTAAGAAGATCCAGACAGCTGTGCTGGTAGACCGTAAGCATAAGTCCTTCCCTTTATCCGTTGATTTTGTCGGGTATTCACTGGCCACCACTTTACAGGATATGGTGCTGGTGGAGATGAACGGGGAGGAGATTGTATCCGCTTATTTTGAATAGGGGATCAGAAATAAACGGCGTGTAGCTTTACATTCCCTTTTGAATTGATTTCAAAGGTGGGCGCCGGGAACTTCAGCATATTCAATACCTGGAAAATTACTTTAACGCCTTTCTTGCGGGTGGGTATTTTAGTGAAATCCACATCCGGTGAAAGATAGAACTGCCGCACACGCTGAAGTTGGCTATAGTCGCGGGGGATGCCGTGTTCATCGGTCCAGGTGTTATCACGGCCGCCTATCATTCCCTGCGAACCGTATCCCACCGCAATATTCAGCCATTTGGGCAATCGGCTTTCTTTCCGGAAAGAATAGAGGTTTACGGATAACCAGTATGTTTGTCCATTATAATCCTTCAGGGTCCTTTCCCAGAACGTAGTACCAAACAGCTGATCCGCTTTGTGCTGCAGCACGGGGTCGTCGTAATGTTGGGGATGCGCTGAAAATTTAAGCTGGATGCGTTGTTCGTTCCATGCCAGCTCCTGGCTTATGAGCAGGGCCGAACCAATGGCGTTGGCGCCCATATCTCCCCAGGAAAATCCCCATTCAGAAGAGTAGCCATCCAGCACTTCTATGACCGACTGGTAGGCAAACCCGCTCAGGCCACCGATCCAGATCTGTTTTTTTCGTGGTAGTCCCGACCAGCGCCACATCTCCCGGCTGTATTTACCAATAAAGTAAGCGCTGAAAACATGACCGGCCTTATCCATCTGGTTCCATTCTCCCATATCATTAAAAAAATGGAAGCCCGACCTGGGGTATCCTTTATACCAGGCGGTATTGAGGGCTGCCAGTCCTGCGCCATAAAGGGCTGCCGTAGCGCCGCCCAGGATCCATACGCGTGAGGGGATGGTAGTATCGGGTATAGTGGAAAAAGACACCTTTTTTTGTGCCATGCTGCCCAGGAAAGGCAGCAACAGGATCAGGATAAGCAGTGGTTTTTTCATGCGGGCATCAAAACAATACCGGGAATGCTGAAAAGGGAGTTCTATTTTTCAACATTCCCGGGCTTTGTCATCATTTCAGATGACAGGGCTTATTTCAGTTTCAGATCCTGAATAATGCCGTTTATTTTTTGATTCAGTTCAGCGGTCACCTTGTCGTAGTCGCCGGCACTGGCCAGCGGGGCGTTTACGCTGAAGTAGAATTTAATCTTTGGTTCCGTGCCGGAAGGGCGGGCGGATATTTTGCTGCCATCTTCCAGTACAAACTGCAGTACATTGGATTTGGGGAGGTCCAGCGCTTTGACATCGCCGGTTTTGATGTCCCTGATCTGCTGCAACTGGTAGTCGTAAAGGGTTACAACCGGTGAACCGTTGATGGTAACCGGCGGATTTTCGCGGTATCCGCGCATCATGTCGGCGATTTCTTCGGCGCCCCTCATGCCCTTCTTGGTAATGGAAATTAAACTTTCCATGTAATAGCCATAGCGTATATAGATATCGATCAGCTGCTCGAACAGGGTTTTGCCCTGGCTGCGTGCATAGGCGGCCATTTCACAGATCATGGCAACGGAAGCGATCGCGTCTTTATCGCGCACATTCTGGCCAATCATGTAGCCGTAAGATTCCTCCCCACCGCAGATGAAGTTTTCCTTTGGCTCTTTACGGCGGATCAGGTCTGCGATCCATTTGAAGCCGGTGAGCACGTTATAGCAGGTAATATTGTTTTTGGCGGCAAATACATCGATCAGGTCGGATGTTACCACGGTTTTGGCAATATAATCGTTTGGTTTGGCCAGGCCTTTGCTTTTGCGGTTTTCCACGATGTAGTTAAACAGCAGTACACCTGTTTGGTTACCGTTGAGCAGGATCCATTCGCCTTTCAGGTCTTTCACGGCAATGCCTACACGATCCGCATCCGGGTCGGTGCCCAGGAGGATGTCCGCATCCAGTTCTTTGGCTTTTTTAAGGCCCAGGTTCATGGCCTCGGATTCTTCCGGGTTAGGGTATACCACGGTTGGGAAGTTACCATCCGGGGTAGCCTGTTCCTGTACAATGTTTACATTGGTAAAGCCGTATTGTTCCAGCAGCTGGGGCACCTGGGTGATACCGGTGCCGTGAATAGGCGTATATACTATTTTAAGATCGTGTTGTTGTTTGTTGATGTCCGGGTTGATGGACAGGCTGAGCAGCTCTTTACGGTAAGCCTCGTCCACTTCTTTCCCGATGAGGGTGATATTGGCTTCGCCGCCGGTCCATTTCACATCATCCGGGGAAACGATGTTTTCCACTTCACGGATCACGTTGTTGTCGTGTGGAGGCACCAGCTGGGCGCCGTCGTTCCAGTAGGCCTTATAGCCATTGTATTCCTTGGGGTTGTGGGAAGCGGTGAGCACCACACCTCCCTGGCATTTCAGGTGGCGGATGGTGAAAGAAAGCTCCGGGGTAGGGCGCAGGCTTTCAAAAAGAAATACTTTGATATCGTTGGCGGCAAAAACGTTGGCAACGGTTTCTGCAAAAAAGCGGGCGTTATTGCGGCTATCGTGTGCAATGGCTACCTTGATTTCGCCGGTAAAGGTTTTTTTGAGATAATTGGCGAAGCCCTGGGTGGCCATTCCAAGGGTATATTTATTCATGCGGTTGGTACCAAC
>NZ_DATCRD010000309.1:0-12867 GCF_036569185.1 Chitinophaga sp. | reverse complement strand
CCCGTATATTGGCCGGGATGAAATAATTGAATCCGTAAACGCCCCCGAAGTAAAGCCGTCCTGCAGGATCTTTCCAGACTGCCCCATCGCTGAATTCATTGCTTTGCAATCCATCGGCTTCCTGGAAGTGTGATATTTCGGCAGTAGCGGGATTGATGCGCGCCAGTCCTTTATTGGTGCTTACCCAGATCAGGCCGTCGTTGTCCTGCGTAATGGCATGAATGGTATTATTGGGCAGGCCGTTGCCGGTATTATAGCGGGTAAATACCGGTTGTGGCTTACTGATATCTACTTCTGCAATATAATTCAACCCGTAACTGGTACCTATCCATAACCGCTGTCTGGTATCGCGGTAAAGCGCCAGTACATCATTATGTGACAGGCCGCCTTCATAACTAAAGGCCTTAAACACCTGGAATTTTTGCTGGGTTTTGTTGAAGAGGTTAAGTCCGCCATAGCGGCAGCCAATCCACAGTGAGTTAGCAGGACCGGGCGCCAGCGAATAAATAATATCGTTGGCAGGACCGCTGCTGCCGCCATTGAATGTATACTGATGGAATGCCGTTACCGCCATGGCGCTGCCCTGCCGCTGAATGCGCAGATGTACCAGTCCATACCCGCTGGTGCCCAGCCACAGGGAGCTATCGGCATCCGGTAGTATGGCATATACGGAGCCAAACACCGGCAGTTTACTGCTGCCCTTTACCTGTGGCCAGTTGATGAAGCGTTTATGCAGCTGGTCATAAAGTGAAAGCCCTTTGCCATCAGTACCTATAAAGATGATGCTATCCATACCGCGGCAAAGCGCAAACACGGAATTATCGTCCAGTTCATTTGAAAACAATTGCTGATGCGTGGTAGCAGGCTGCCGGGTAAAACCGGGAAAACAGATGATACCGCTGCCTTTGGTGCCCACCCAAAGATCGTTGCCATTAGCGCAGAAGGCGCGTATGGGCTTATTAAAAGCAGCGCCGCCGGTGGTCCGGTTTACCGTGCCGAAGAACTTTGTTTGCGGGTATATTTTGATGATACCGTTGCCATCTGTGCCGCACCACAATTCCTGTTCATCGCCGGCGGCCCATGATATGATCTTCATGTCCTGCAGCTGCCGTGTGGCTTCAGGCAACAGCTGCACAGGCCGGAACTGCGCATCATACTCGCCAAAGCCTTGTGTGGCCCAGGCAAGCAGGTAATGCCGGTTGTAGATGGTCATAGCGTTTACCGCATGTGGCAGCAGCGCCTGCAGCTGTGCCTGGTGGGTGCCTGCCGATACCGCCATCAGTTCATGCGCGGTAGTGGTAAAAAAGATCCTGCCGTTAACAGAGAACAGGGCCTGCACATTGGTGTAGCGTTGAAGTAGGGGCCATTGCGCCTGCCAGTCGGCATATATTTCCAGGCTGCCATCGCCGCGGAGCACCCACAGGTGATTGGCGCTGTCGAATACCGCTTTGCTGATGCGGTTGTTACCGGTGGGAAGCGGGCACACCACAAAAGAATCGGCGGCAGCGTTGTAACGGGTAAGCCCTTCCTGCCGGCTGAGGCAATAAAGCTGCCCGGCGGTATCGGCAATCAGCCGGTATTCCTGCTCGCTGATGCGGCTGTGTTGTTGGCGGCTGTAAAAGTAGTTATAGAATTTCCCGCTTTGTTTATCGTACCGGGAAACTCCTTCGATAGTGCTGAGCCAGATGCGATGCTGGCCGTCTTCCGTTACCTGCAGCACTACATTATTACCGATGCTGTGCAGCGGGTTGTCTTTGCTGTAATTAAACACATGAAAGGCGGTGCCGTCGTACATATTCAGCCCATCCCAGGTGGCGGCCCACAGCAGCTTATCTGAATCGAGGAACAGGGAATTAACTGCGCTGTTGGAAAGGCCGTTGCGGTTATCAAGTTGTTGTATATAGTAGGAAGCTGTATCACCCGCAAAAACAGCTGGCGCACAGGTGAACATACAGATCAGCAGGGAACAGATCAGAGACAATCGCTTCATAACGTGCCGGTTTACGGTGGCATTGCCGTTTGTTAAGGTACTAAATTTCTGCTTGTGAAGGAGGGGAGATGGATAAACGGGTACTTAATTATCAGCACTAAAATTTGTATCTTCTCACCCGTTATACTCCTGATACTTATACAACAGACCGGCATTCCTCAATTTTTAAATTTCTCAAAACATTTTAACCATGAAAATTGGTGTTATAGGTTCCGGCGAAGTAGGACAAACACTGGGAACCGCATTTTTAGCAGAAGGGCATGATGTAATGCTGGGTACCCGCGACCCTGAAAAAGATGCTGTGAAGAAATGGAAAAATGAAAACCCAAAAGGACAAACCGGGACTTTTGATGCTACTGCCCGGTTTGGTGAATTGCTGATCCTTTGCGTGGCCGGCGGCGGGGCTGCATCTGCGGTGCAACAGGCCGGGGTAGGTAACTTTAGCGGTAAAGTAGTGATTGATACTACAAATCCTATTGCCGGTCCGCCACCTGAAACGGGGGTGCTGCAGTTTTTTACGGAACAGAACAGTTCGCTGATGGAAAAAATACAGGACCTTATTCCTGATGCCAATGTTGTAAAGGCTTTCAACAGCGTAGGAAATTTAATGATGTATAAACCACAGCTACCCGGTGGAGTACCTACCATGTTTATTTGCGGCAATAGCACTGCAGCCAAAACAACGGTAACGGATATACTGACCAGTTTCGGATGGGAGACGGAAGATATGGGCGTTGCTGCGGCGGCCCGGGCTATAGAGCCGCTTTGCATGTTGTGGTGCATACCTGGCTTTTTGCATAACAGGTGGAATCATGCGTTTAAATTGCTGAAGCCGTAGGGAGCCCGGCTGTTTGACATCTCTGTTTCTTCTGGTGCAATAATTGCGCTTTTTTCCGGCATATCTGGAGTGGAAGATATTGCTACCTGTTAGCAACCTTCAATTCAACATGACAATATGAAAGATAACAGCGAATTATTGGCAACTCATTATGAAGACCTGCCAGGTGCGCAAATCGCCTATAGCATTGCCGGCAACGGGCCGCCCTTGTTGCTGCTGCACGGGTTCCCGGAAACGCATGCCGCCTGGTTGCAGGTTGTTCCCTTGTTAGCCCCGGCGTTTACCCTGGTAATGCCAGACCTGCCAGGTTACGGCGATTCGCGTATTACAACCGGAGGAGGCGATGAACGCTATACCAAACAAAATATGGCGCGTTTACTCGTGGCATTTATGGAACAGCTTGGGTATCCTGAGTTCTTTGTGGCGGGGCATGACAGGGGTGGAAGGGTTGCTTTTCGCATATGCCTGGATTTTCCACACCGGGTATGGAAAGTTGCCATGCTTGACATTATAACCACCGCAGATATTGCGGATAGGATGAACTTTTCGCTTGCGGGCTCACTGGCGAACTGGTGGTTTATGGGGCAACCACATCCCTTACCGGAAACTATACTGGCGGCAAGCCATGATTTCTACCTGGACTATATCCTTAACAAATGGTCGGGCGGTAAAACATTTATGTTACCGGCTGTGCGTGATGAATATTTTCGTTGTTTTCGCAGGCGTGATGTTATAGACGCAGTGTGCGCAGAATATCGTGCAGGTAATTTGCTTGATCTGCAGGCAGAACGTGAAAGCAGGGATAACGGTCTGCGTATACAGTGCCCGTTATTGGTGCTCTGGTCCGACGATGGGTTCGTAACAGGCTTTGGAGATCCAATTTCTATATGGCAACAGTGGTGCGTGGAGGTGACCGGTGAACAACTGACCGCCAGCCACTTTTTAATGGAGGAACAACCTGTTGTTACCGCCAATTGTTTGCAGTCGTTCTTTTCCGGGGTTGCAGCGTAAAAAGGGATTGGCTTAATGCGTATTCAACAAATCATCAGCAACCTATGCTCCCCCGGTTTCTCCTTTGGCGCCCTGTGCAAACAAGGGGGCACCTGGCTCTCCGGATGATCAACCGCTAACCTCCATAGATGGCCCTGGCCTGCGCTTG
This sequence comes from Chitinophaga sp., assembly GCF_036569185.1. Classification (GTDB taxonomy): domain Bacteria; phylum Bacteroidota; class Bacteroidia; order Chitinophagales; family Chitinophagaceae; genus Chitinophaga. The sequence goes on along the minus strand of NZ_DATCRD010000309.1, from coordinate 8,880 downwards.
TTGGCCGCGCGCCGGGTTTGGCCTGGTAATGCAGATCAAAGAAATGTTCACTTAAAAATGATTCAAAACCTTCCTCTGCCCCATGATAGAGCTTTCTGAGCTCATCACGTATTTCCGGAATAAGTACTTTCTTTATGCCCTGTGAATTAGGCAGTATTTCACTCGATTCTCCATAGTAAGTGCATAAAAAAGTATCGGTGGGTACCGGAGAGCGATCCACATGAAAGGAATAGACATCAGTCGGAAAAAAAGGGTAGCTGCTGTCCCGGTCATAGTATTGGATCACATTAAGCATAGGCAACGCGCCATGAGCTTTCAATAGCTTCATGTCGTTTAAAAGAATTTCACGGGCAAGTTGTCCTTGTTCGCTCAGCTGAAGTGCAAGAAGTTCTTCCTGTTCAATCTCCGTTATATTTCCGCTTAGCTCCACCTTTTCAACAATCTCAGAAAAATCACCGGTTAGTTTACGGGGCCAGCAAATTGCATTAATTGTTCCGTTAAATGGCGTAGCAACGAGGTCCTCAAAATTCGTGACACAATGAATTTGATTCTCAGCATGAGATAAATCTATCATAATAATAAATAATAATAGCAGGTCTGGCCAGGACAAACTTTTGATAAAGATAACAACAAAAGGCTAACAGCTAATGTCGCACTCCGGGCGACTGCAGATACTACCCTGAAAGCTGCAGGTTTGATAAGGCGACTAACATCCGGACAAATCACCCGGGCTTAAAAATTATTTGTTACTATAGAAATAATCTTTAATTTAGTAGTCGCGACTACTAAATTAAAGATTATGCAGCATCCAACACAACTCAGCTTTATTTCACTCCAGGTGACTGATCTTGAAGCATCGGGGAAATTTTATACTGAGATCCTGAATTTTAAACCTGTTTTAAAATCGCCCCCGGACGCTATTGTATTTGAGCAGAAAAATGGGGCGGCTTTCGCTATCAGAAAACCTATGGTTGAACTTTCCAAAGCAAATTTGCCCGGTTGGGGAGTAGCCATATGGTTTGGAATAGGCAATCTGGATACCTTTTTGGAGAAAAACGGAGGGAAAATTTCTATTGTCAAAGATATCCATCCAACACCTTTTGGCAGGATACTGGTTATATCCGATCCCGATGGTTATGCAATTACCTTACAGGAAACGCAAGATGATTGATGAAATAAAATTCCGGGGAGCGCCTGAAGTGACCACCTTAATACTTAATATTTTTGAGATCAGTAAACATGATTTTGATTTGATTGAATCGTACATGCGCAAATAAGATGGATACACAAAGTCAGATATTCTCCTATACCGAGCCAGAGGAAAATAGCGGGTACCTGCTCTGGCAGGTTACGATGCAATGGCAGTTGAACATGAACAGAGCACTCGGAAAAATGGGGCTCACACTAACTCAATTCTCTTTAATGGCAGGTCTTTATTGGTTGAGTAAAAAGAAACACGCGGTAACCCAACAGCAATTGGCGGATTATGCTAATACCGATAAAATGATGACCTCTAAAGTATTGGCAGTTTTAGAAAAAAAACAAATCATAGAAAGAATAAAAGATCCCGGTGATAGTCGTGCGAAGCAATTAAAAATTACAAACAAAGGTACACAGGCACTACGGGAGGCATATCGTATTGTTAAACAGGTGGATGATGTGTTTTTTAAGAACGTGGTGAAAGACAAGGAGATGTTCGATAGCTTACTAATGAGACTAATAAAGTAAATCTGAACCCAACATAAGACTTTCCTAAAATAGAAAGGAAGCTGTCTCAAAAGTAATTTCAGGCAGCTTCTTTTTTTGTGCCTCATGTAAGGGAACTATCGGACCAGGTACTGACACAGCTGCCGGAGCGGGGTCACTGTTTCCGTGGCAGAAAGGTGGCCTGGAGAGCCAGGAGCTTCCATGCGCCTTGTTCCTTTACATAAGTTTCGGTGGTGCGTTCCCACAGTTCATCGGGTGCAGCTACTGTGCCACGGATGATCTTAATGTGCACGAGCGCGGTGAGCACGGCGGTATTATCATTAATGATCACCTGCTGGTCCTGTGGTGCAAATTCAGGGAATTGCAGGGAAGGGTTCAAGGCAAAACCGTTGATGAATTTATCTTTGTTCCATAGCTCCGCAGTGGCGGAGGTGAAGATAAAATCGTTCTTCAATGATTCGTGCAAAGGGGCGCCATTCTTGTTTTTGACAGCTTCCATGATGGTGCGGTGTAACTGGATAATTGTTTGTTGCATGGTAGTTGTTTTTTCATTTTGTGCATGAAGTTGGAATTGAAATAAGAGCAATAATGACAGGATGATGCCCGGGATCGCTTTCTTCATAGCTATCTTTTTATTGCCGAAGTTAAAACAGGAGGGAGAGTTGGTGCTATAACCCAGGTTATAATCGTTACACGGTGGTATTGATTTTTGCGAGCCTTTTGCGAATCCTGCTGAGGGAGGGCTGTTTAATGCCGATATAGGAAGCCAGATGATAGAGTGGCACGCGCTCCAGTAAGTGGGGATGTGTTTTGGTGAGGTTAATGTATCGTTCGGCTGGCTTTTCAAGCAGCAACATTTCACTGCGTAGTTGTGATGCTATATACAGGTTTTCGGTGGCAATACGTCCGAACCGTTCCCAGGCAGGACTATTGGCAAACAGGTATTGCAGATGTTTATAACTGATCGTTACCAGTTCTGAGTCTTCAAGTGCCTGTATCCATTGCCTGCTGGCTGTTTGTGTAAGAAAGCTGTGGTAGGCTTTGGGCCATTGACCTTCTATAAAAAAGGCGGTGTTGATCTCTTCACCTTCCACCAAATAATAAGAGCGCAGTAATCCTTTTACTACAAATCCTATTTCGCGGTATATTTTTCCTTCTTCTACAAAAAAGGCCGATTTGGCCAGCGTTGTGAGCCCCAGGCCGGGTTCACACAATTGCCAGTCTTTATCCCCGATAGGACTGATCTTATTAACTACATCGCGAAATATTTGAAATGATGTGTGCAAGATGGTATATTATGCAATAAAGATAACGAAAGGAATCAGAGAGGGACAACCCAAAATAAAAAAGCCTCAAGTCATTGGACTTGAGGCTTCTTATTTTCGTGCCCAGAACTGGATTCGAACCAGCACATCCTTGCGAACGCTGCGACCTGAACACAGTGCGTCTACCAATTTCGCCATCTGGGCATCGCATGTCCCCGTAAAGGGATTGCAAAAGTAAACACTTTTTTAAACTAACCAAATTTTTTTTCAGCGCATAAAAAACGGCGCCCCTTACAGGCGCCGTCACTATGAAAAAATTTATACTGCTACATTGAACTCACGCAAGGTGTCGTTCAGGCTGGTCTTCAGATCTGTGGAGGCTTTACGCTGACCAATGATCAGTGCACAGGATACCTGGTATTCGCCCGCAGGGAATTTCTTGGTATAAGTACCAGGAATTACCACGCTGCGCGCAGGTACACGGCCTTTGTATTCAACCGGCTCACTGCCGCTTACATCAATGATCTTAGTGGATTGGGTCAGCACTACGTTAGCGCCCAGTACCGCTTCTTTTTCCACAATTACACCTTCCACTACAATACAACGGGAACCAACAAAGCAGCCGTCTTCAATGATCACCGGGCTGGCCTGTAATGGTTCCAGCACACCGCCAATACCAACGCCGCCGCTCAGGTGCACGTTTTTACCGATCTGCGCGCAGGAGCCTACAGTGGCCCAGGTATCTACCATAGTGCCTTCATCCACAAAAGCGCCGATGTTAACATAAGATGGCATCAGGATACAACCCTTCGCAATGTAAGCGCCATAACGGGCTATCGCATGGGGAACTACTCTTACGCCAAGGTCTTTATAGTTCGACTTCAATCTCATTTTATCATAGAACTCAAACGGAGGTAACTCCATTGTTTCCATTGGCTGAATGGAGAAGTACATTAAAATTGCCTGCTTTACCCATTCGTTCACCTGCCAGCCGTTCTCTGTAGGAGCCGCAACTCTCAGATGTCCTTTATCTACCGCTTCTATCACCGCCTTAACCGCATCTGTGTACTGTGTTTCCTGTAAGAGACTGCGATCAGCCCAGGCAGCCAGTATTTGTTGTTGTAATTCCATTTTTTTTATTTTTTGCAAACATAATAAGTAGAAAATAAAATTACGAATTACAAGGAGGTATTTACGGAAATCTTGTCAGATATACGTAATTCGCCACCCGTAATCCGTAATTTTGTCTTTTGTGGAAGAAACTACTTTATGAAAATAGGATTCGATGCCAAACGCGCGTTCCAGAACGACACCGGTCTCGGGAATTATAGCCGTACGCTGATATCATCTCTGGTAAAGGATTTTCCGGGAGATGAATATTACCTGTTCGCTCCTAAGCAAACTGGTATGTACGATCTTGCTGCCCTGCCGGAGCTGAAAGTAGTAGTGCCCCAACAGCCGCTGTACCGCTGGTTTAAGTCCGCCTGGCGCAGCCGCTTTGTGGTAAAAGACCTGTTGCGTTACAACATCGGCATCTATCATGGCCTTAGTCATGAACTGCCCTTCGGTATCCACAAAAGCGGTATCAGGTCGGTAGTTACCATGCACGATCTTATTTTTGAAAGATACCCGGAACAATATAATCCCATCGATGTGATCACCTACCGGCGCAAAGCCCGCTATGCCTGCCGCGAGGCCGACAGGGTAGTGGCTATCAGCGAACAAACAAAGCAGGACCTGATCACTTATTATCAAACGCCGGCCCATAAGATCGATGTGGTATACCAGAGCTGCGACCCCTCTTTCGCTGTCACCTACCCCGATGATGATATTGCTGAAATGGGCGCGAAATACCGCTTACCTTCACAGTATTTCCTGTACGTAGGCTCGCTGATTGAAAGGAAAAACCTGTTAGGCATCGTAACGGCCATGAATACACTAAAAGGTACGCTGGATTTGCCTTTGGTAGTACTGGGCAATGGCAGCGCTTATAAAAAGAAAGTAAAAGCTTACCTGGAAGCCAATGGGCTCACGCAACAGGTAGTGTTCCTCAACGAACAGGTACGTATTAAAAATAATGAGCTGCCGCTCCTTTACCAGGGCGCCTTGGCGCTCATTTATCCTTCCTTTTTTGAAGGATTTGGCATCCCCATCCTGGAAGCCCTGTGGAGCCGTACACCGGTTATCACTTCTCAGGGCTCCTGCTTTGCAGAAACAGCCGGGGATGCCGCCCTGTACGTAGATCCGCAGGATCCCTTATCCATAGCGGATGCCATGAGGCAGGTGACCACAAATCCTTCCCTGGTGAAACAAATGCAGGAAAAAGGATGGCAGCATGCACAGCGCTTTACCCCCGATAAATGCGCCGCCGCCATGATGAAAGTATATAAACAATTAAATAAGGAAATATAAATGTTTGAAGACGATATCAGTGCAGCCATGCCGGTACTGCGGTCCGGCGGACTTATCCTTTATCCTACAGACACCATCTGGGGCATCGGCTGCGATGCCACTGATGAAGCAGCCGTACAGAAAATTTATGCCCTCAAAAAAAGAAGCGAAAGCAAAAGCCTGGTAATATTGCTGGCCGATGTGAAAGACCTGCTACATCATGTGGCAAATCCCCGGCCTGATATGGCCGATATCATCGCCAGCTTTACCCGCCCCACCACTGTTATTTATGAAGGCGCGCTCGGACTGGCTCCCAATGTGATCAGCGAAGACGGCAGCATCGCCATCCGTATCGTGAAAGATCCCTTCTGCCGCCACCTCATCAAAAGGCTCCGCAAACCACTGGTGTCCACCTCCGCCAACATCAGTGGAGAACCTTCCCCGGCCAGCTTCCGCGAGGTAGCCGCAGAAATCCGGAATGGCGTGGATTATGTGGTGAAATACCGGCAGGAAGAAGATACTGCAGCCGTAGCATCCCGGATCATCCGGATAAACAAAGACGGTTCAATCGTGATAATCCGGGATTAAAATTGTTTATTTATTACATTTGCGCCCTGGTTTCCGACAAAGAATAAAAATTAACAGGAATATTTAAATATGATCAGCAGCAAGCCGTTGGACATACCCTGCTCCCTGCAGGAAAGAAAAGTGCTCGAAAAGATAGCCCTGGCCGCCCATGAACTGGGCGTTCCTGCCTATCTGATCGGAGGCTTTGTGCGGGATAAACTGCTCGGAAGAAAAACAAAAGATATGGACATTGTATGCGTTGGCGATGGGATCGCCCTCGCGCACAAAGTGGCAGAAAGATTAGGAGACAACCTTCCCGTTAACTTCTTCAAAACCTATGGCACGGCCCAGGTGAAACTGAACGACCTGGAAATAGAATTCGTGGGCGCCCGCAGGGAAAGCTATCGCGAAGAATCCCGCAACCCCCAGGTATCCGCCGGAACCCTGCAGGACGACCAGAACCGCCGCGATTTTACGATCAACGCCATGGCCATCAGTCTCCGGGATATAGACTACGGTTCCCTGCTCGATCCCTTTGAAGGGCTCAGCGATCTTGAAAAGAAGATCATCCGCACGCCCCTGGCGCCGGCACAAACCTTCAGCGACGACCCCCTGCGCATGATGCGCGCTATCCGCTTTGCATCACAGCTGCAGTTCACTATAGAAGAAACCGCCTTCAACGCTATACAGGAAAATGCAGAACGGATCAGGATCATTTCCCAGGAAAGGATCTCCGATGAGTTCAATAAAATAATGCTCTCGCCCAAACCCTCGGTAGGACTGGATCTCCTTTATAAATCCGGCCTGCTCAAAATTATTTTCCCCCAGATGATTGATATGGTGGGCGTAGAGATGTACGAGGGAAAAGGGCACAAAGATAATTTTTATCATACCTTGCAGGTGGTAGATAATATATCGGAGAATACTAAGGACCTTTGGCTACGGTGGGCGGCACTGTTACACGATATCGGCAAACCCGCCACCAAAAAATTTGAGCCGGGTCACGGCTGGACTTTCCACGGCCACGACGCAGTGGGCGGTAAAATGGTGCCCCGTATCTTCAGCCGTATGAAATTACCAATGAGCGAAAAAATGAAATTGGTAAGAAAATTGGTAGAGCTTCACCTGCGTCCCATCAGTCTCACTAAAGAGAACATAACAGATTCGGCTATCCGCAGATTGCTCTTCGATGCCGGAGATGATATAGAAGGACTGATGATGCTGTGCGAAGCGGATATTACCTCAAAAAATAAAGCAAAGGTTAAACGCTACCTCGAAAATTTTGAACTGGTCCGCAGACGCCTGAAAGAAGTGGAAGAGAGCGACCGGATCCGCAACTGGCAACCTCCGGTAACCGGGGAAATTATTATGGAAACATTCGGGCTGAAACCAGGAAGGATTGTAGGCGACCTGAAAAACGCCATCAGGGAAGCCATACTGGATGGAGAAATCCCCAATACTTACGAGGCCGCATACGCTTTTTTACTGGAAAAAGCCGGCGCATTGAATCTAAGCCCGGTTAAATAAAATCGGTAATTTTACATTACCATCATAAGATACACTAGCATTCAGGATCCACCGCTTATGGCGGAGTGTTTAATCATTAAATAACTTATAACCTTTTTGTCATGCCGGTTTTGAAATTCAGAGTTTACTGGGAAGAAGATGAAAGTGTCTACAGGGACATTGCCATTAAGCCGAATCAGACGTTTTTATTATTTCATCAGGCAATTTTGCAGTCATTCGAATTTGATTCAAAACACAAAGCCACCTTTTTCCGTAGCAATGATAACTGGCAGCGTGGCCGGGAAATCATCCTGGAACCAGATAATCAACCCCGCAAAGCTGAGCCCCTGCTGATGGCGGATACCATGATTGCTGCTGCTGTAAAAGATCCTAACCAGAAATTTATCTATCTCTACGATTTCGCCAAAAACTGGTCATTTCTCGTAGAGCTTATCGGCGTTTCCAAAGATGAGAACAGTAAGATAACCTATCCTGCCTGCGTACGCAAGGAAGGTCTTGCGCCCAGCCAGTATGGCACCAAAGGCCTGGTAGGTGATAAGCTCGTGGAAATGGAAGAAAAATACGACCTCAACAAAGAAGGAATGGATGCAGAAGGATTTGGTGAAGAGGGAGAAGAAAGCGACGCCATGGGCGGCGATGGAGGAGAAGAATTCGGTGGAGAAGAAGAAAATAACTTTTAAATAATACCATCAGTCATTTTAGGGACCTGTTTATTTTTTGCAGACATCATCCGTTTCATCCACTTTACTGAAATGGCCCGTCTCCGGAAAAATAAACAGGTCCCTAAATATTTACCATTATATATGCAAAAAACTGTCATCATTATTGCAGGCCCTACTGCTTCAGGTAAAACGGCTTTGTCTGTTCAAATGGCACAGCTGTTTAACACGGCAGTGATCTCTGCAGATTCCCGGCAATGCTACCGCGAAATCAGCATCGGTACAGCAAAGCCCTCTGCAGATGAATTGGCGGCAGTTCCCCATTACTTCATCGATTCACACAGTATCCGCGAAGAGGTAAATGCAGGCATATACGAAAAACTGGCCCTCGGTTACGCCCATGAAATTTTTAAAAAGAATGATATCGCCATCATGTGCGGCGGCACCGGCCTATATATCCGGGCCTTTGCGGAAGGTATTGACGATATGCCCCCTATAGCGCCGGGCATCCGTACCCGGCTGAACGAACAATATACTTTGCATGGTATTTCCTGGCTGCAGCAACAGCTACAGGAACGCGATCCCGGCTTTTACGCCATCGCGGAAACACAGAACCCCCAACGCCTCATCCGCGCACTGGAAGTGCTGGACGCCACCGGCCGCTCCATCACCACCTTCCGCAGCGCTACCCGCTCCCCCCGCGATTTCCGGATGATTAAAATAGGCATCACCCTGCCCAGGGAGCTCCTTCATCACAATATCCA
>NZ_DATCRD010000308.1:0-13088 GCF_036569185.1 Chitinophaga sp. | reverse complement strand
AATGTAACTTACCAGCGGTCAGGAAAAAACACCACCGACTACACCGCAGCGGCATCCAGCCAGGGCAGGTCATTGATCAATCAATATGGGGAAAAAGTCCTTGATGATAAGAACCAGGATATCACCGATGTTATTTTTCACCTACCTAAAGGAGATATCCTGAAAAAAGGACAGAGTAGTACAAAAATGTTCAACATACGTACAGGAATGAATTTCAACCATACATTCGGAACTGCTCATCACCTGTCTGTTAATATAGATGGCGGTATCACTGATGGGCAAAATGCCAGTCTCCCTGCATACACGTTTTACGGGTATGATCCTGCAACAGGCCGCCATCTTCCTGTTTTAACCGGACCCTCCTCCAGTTTCAAAAACTATAGTGGTACTTCCATGGACCCTTCTCAATTGCTGGTGCCTACGCTCGCCACCAACAGCTACAACCGGAATATCACCATGAATACCAGGGTTAATTACAGCTACCTGGACCGTTTTTCATTCGGAACATTCTACACCGGCATGTTCATACCCAATCCCGGGGAGTCTCCCGCCTACGCATCCACTACCTCGAAAGGCATCAACGGTTCCTGGAATATCAGGCGGGAACCGTTCTTCAAAGCCTCCTGGATCAGCCAGCTGGAGCTGAATGTTGCCGCTTCAGAAACCGGGGCTGCCCGCCTGTCGCCGGTGCTGATTAATGCCGGCAGGCAATTGCAACCCCTGTGGAATAATGCTGCCATTATCGTATCCGGCGTCAACAAGACAGAATTAAGCGGTCAAACATACCGTGAATTGAAAGGCGGAATGAAATTGGGCTTATCTCAAAACCGGGTGTTGCTGACCCTGAATTACACGGGGAATAACCAGGACAAAAAAGGACAATGGAATGCCCGCGCCATATATGACATAGCCCGTGAGCCCTACTTCCGTGTTCCCGCTATGAGCACCCTCCGGGTGGAAGCAGCACTGCAGAACATCAACTCCTACCAGGGCATGAATACCGTTATGGAGGCGAATTCACTTTCAGACGGCGGAGGGTTCAGTATGCCGGCCAACAATACCCTGGGGATATTGCCGCCCGAGATCATCAACAGGGAAGTAAGGCTGATCGCCGGTGCGCTGCACGACCGGTTCACGACTGAACTGCGTTACTACAACAAAACTACTTCAGGCCTTGTAAATGGAAATACTCCTACCGACCCGGCTACCGGCCTGTCTTCAAAACTAAATTACAGCAAGTCTGCCAACAAAGGGGTGGAAATGGCGATCATGGCCGGCATCATCCGCCGCGGAAAATTCGAATGGACGGTAACAGCAAATGCCGCCTATAATATCAACGAGGTGATTGATGCGCCACCTGTGAACTTTACGCTAACCTCCGGCTACCTCTCGGCCCAGCATAACGGCTATAGCGCTGATAACCTCTGGGGATTCCGCTGGGCAGGGCTGGACAAAGCCGGTAACCCGCAGGTCTACGATCCAAAGAATACAAAGGTAACTACACCGGATTCCCTTTCGCTGATATATCTGGGCAGAACGGTTGCTCCATGGACCGGCGCGCTGAACCAGAACCTGCGCATCGGCCCTTTCTTTGCCGCTGTAAGGACGCAGTTCAAATTCGGGCATATAATGAGAAGATATATGCCGGTACTGACAACAGAGCCCGACAGGAACGTTGCCATCAGGGACCGTTGGCGAAAACCGGGTGACGAGGCCTTTACAGATGTCGCGGCCATTGCCAAACCTGACCCGGTAAGGGAGCTGCTTATCAGGAGCTCTGACAACAGCCTTATGCCGGCCGACCATGTGCGGCTGAGAGAAATTCAACTCGGCTACACTTTTCCTCTTGGAAAGCGTATAGAAACGAACGTTAAGAGCCTGACATTGTCTGCCCAGGTATTAAATGTGGCCATATGGACCTGGAACAAATACCACCTTGACCCTGAAACTGTCAGTAACACAGGGGTGATCGGTTTGCCCCAGCCCAGGCAATATGTGCTGAGCATTAATGCAAGTTTTTAACGCGAAAAAAATCACTATGCAAATGAAACCAATCTTCCGGTTCATATTTGTTGTATCACAGGTATTGCTGGTCAGTAGCTGCAAAAAGTTCCTGGATGTACGGCCGGACAACACAACGAACATTAATCCCCGCACCGTGCGCGACTTTGAGGAGATACTCAATAACAGTAGCCTCGCTATCCCCAATTACATGCTTGCCGACTTTGTGAGCGACGATATATGGCTCTCTGATAAAGTAATGAATTCGGGGAATATTGCGGCGGCTTATTACATGAATACTTACGCCTGGGCCACCACGATATGGCAACCCTCCGATGACGACGCGATGTATAATGACACCTACAAACTGATATTGCCCATGAATGTTATCCTGGACAATATCGAAAAAGCCACTGGCGACTCCGCAGAACGAAAGACCATCGTAAAAGCGCAGGCCTGCATCAACCGGGCCTATTATTACCTTCAGCTGGCCAATATCTATGGACCAGACTACCGGCCTGCCACCGCAGGGCAGGACCTCGCAGTTCCGCTCGTACTTCATCCGAATGCCACGGAACAACCCAGGCGGAACACCGTAAAGGAAGTCTATGATCAAATATTGACGGACCTTCAGGTGGCAATAAATACAGCCTCTCTACCGGATTTTGGCGTAGATGTGATCCATCCCGGCAAGGCGGCGGCATATGCCATGCTGGCCAGGACCTCCCTGCTGATGGGCGACTATGAAAAGGCACTGGACGCTGCGGATGGAGCGCTAAAGATCAGGAGCACGCTGTTGGATTATGCTACCGCCGACAAACCATTTACCCTTAAGGACCAGGAAAAGAATCCCGAAGTGTTGCTGGCAAGGGTATACCTTGACCAACCCTATTTCCGGCGGTTTAATGAGGCCATATACACCAGTTCCGCCCTGGCAGATCTCTTTGATTCCACGGACCTGCGGTTTGTTGTTAACTTTGATAATGGGCAGCGCATAGGAAAGCACGTCATGTATCAAAAATATATCGATGATGAGCTTCCTTCTATGCAATTCAATTATAGCCTGACGGTGGCTGAAATGATGCTCATTAAGGCGGAGTGCTTGTGCAGGAAAGGAGATGACATTAGCGCAATAACCCTGTTAAACCAATTAAGACAATCCCGGTTTAATGCGGCGGACTATACCCCGTTAACTGTTTCACCCGGTAAAGATGCCCTCACCCTGGTGCTCGGGGAAAGAAGGCGGGAGCTTTTTTTTCATGGCGGCCTGCGATTGTTTGACCTTAAAAGACTGAACAGGGACCCAAAGTTCAAACTGGACCTTACAAGAGTTACTGCTACAGACAGCATAATAGCCACCCTCCCGGCCCTCTCGCCCAGGTACCTGATGCCTTTCACACCGAAGGTGATCGCCAACAACCCCTCCATTATTCAAAATGAAAGATAGCGCCCAATGAAAGTGTCCAAATTGACAGATACTGTTGTATCATCTGCCATCGTAATGGCAGGTTGTTGTATAGGCTTCAACGCATGCAAAAAAGATAATCCGCCGGTGAAAGATGAACTGATTACCTATGTGCTTAAAAACCTGGTTACTCCCAGCATTACTGTACCCACAAACGAAGGCGACAGCGTATTGGGAAACGTTGGCCTGCATACCAGGCAATCTCCCACCTGCTTTCCGGTGATACTCGCCGCTCCGGCCCCGGCAGATATGGAAATAACAGCCTCCGTTGATGACGATCCCCGGTTAGCTAAGGTGTTTGACAGCATCTACAAGGCTGCATCTCCCCTGCTTCAGGCAGGAATGTTTACCACAACGGGGAATAACAAAGTAACAATTAAGGCAGGCCAAACACAATCCAACGACTCCATCAAAGTGATCTTGAAGGATGTATCCGGTTTAAAGCAGCCAGGTACATTTATCTTTACCATCCCTGTCAGGTTAAAAACCAGTTCTTCAAATGCCGGCCTGAAAAGCAGCCTGGTGTTTATCCAATATAAAGTCCTCGTAACAGATCTGAAAGTGTCCTTATCAGACGTCTATTACTACAATGTCTCAATTTTTAAAGATCGTCCGCAAATTCCCATCAGCCTCCGTTTGTCGCTTTACCAGCCAATAAACCGCGACATCCAGGTACCCCTGGAGTTAGTTACCGACAAGGCATTTATTGATGCATATAACCTGGAACATAACACCGCCTATGAACCTTTCCCGGAAGGCGCTTTTGAATGCCCGCAAACAGTAAACATACCTGCGGGCGACAGCTCTTCCGGTTTCCAGTGCAGGCTTAGTGATTCCTCTAAAATTGATCCGTATCATGATTATATGTTGTTGCTAAAGATGAAAGACAGTGCAAGGGCATATGAAACCTATAGCGGCATTTATATTACCGCGCCGAAGTCCAGGATCGATGCATCCAATTCAATAAGTCGCACCGGATGGACAATCAGTGGTTCCGGTATACGATCAGCCAGCAACCTGCTGGACGGGTCACTGCTGACAGAATGGATATCCGATCCTAATGAGGAAGGAATTATCACGCTGGACATGGGACAGGTACAAACTGTCCGGGGCTTCTCCTTTACGCCCTCTTACGTACAGAAGACGAAATGGGATGCCCGCGCAATAGAAATATCTTCCAGCAACGATGGCAGCAGCTGGAAAACAGCATGCCTTTACCTTGGACTGCCAACCAGCTCATATTCATCCGGGCAATTCCCGGATATCAAAACCGCATGGTTCAGGCAACCAGTTTCTGCCAGGTATTTCCGGTTCAATATTACAGCATCCACCGATCCGACGTATAAAGTTATTTCGGAATTGAACGCATTGAAATAGTACCTAAACTTTAAAATCATCTCATCATGTGTAAAAACACTTCAAAAAAGCTCTTATCATTCATTTTTTTCTTCGCTTTCATGCGGTACACAAATGGACAAACCGTGATACCGTATACGCATGAAAAGGCATTTACCGAACAAATGGAAAACTCGGCCCAGCAGTTACTGGACAACAAATCATTCAAGCCGGTAAAGGAAATCGCCCGGGAAGCTCAGTTGCTGAAAAACAACCTGCCTGTCACTGAAAAAATGAATCTTTCCACATCAGCAGACAACAAAATGCTGGCGGGGGAAGCGTTGTTCAATAAACGCAAGCAGGGCGTATTGGTAGTAGGCAAGTGCTATAATTGTGGTAACTGCAATAAAACTCACAAGGGACCTATAGCAACGGCCTTTGCCATTACTTCAGACGGCGTATGCGTCACCAACTATCATGTGCTGGCTGACCTGATTGAGAAATCCCCTGACAGCCTGGCGGGAGACAGCCTGTATTATGTATCGACGATAGCCGGAAAAATATATCCTCTCGACAAAGTCCTTGCATACTCCAAAGAAGGAGATGTGGCCATATTTCGCGTGGCTATCGATAAAACGCAACTGGACCCTGTGCCATTGGGCGCTTCTGCAGAAGGAGGCAGTTTCGCTTGCGCTATCACCCATCCTCAAGGTATGTTCTATTACTACAGCCAGGGCGTGGTTGCCAGGAATGTGTCAGGAGAAACAGCACAAATGGACAGAATGGAAATTACAGCCGACTACGCGGTGGGGTCGAGCGGGGGGCCTATCTTCAATCAATCGGGACAGCTGATAGGAATGGTTTCCAGCACACGGAACATATACGGAGATGGACAAAGGAGAGAGATGTTGCAGATGGTTGTTAAAGAAACAATCCCTGTTAGCACAATAAAAAAACTATTGAATATATAATGGGATAGATGAAGGCGCCTTTTCTACCTGACCAACAGCGGCACCAGCGCGATGGGTGATTGCCAGGTGGCCGGAAGAACAGGCATATGTATTCAGAACGAATTAAATGAAATGTGCATCATTTCTGAGGTAGTGAAATAATGTATTTCCGATACCTATCGTGAAATTTTAAAAATTGGGAAATAAAAAAATAATCCTGTATATTTTACTAGAGGATCGGTCAGTAACCGAATACTTTGTTCTTACAGTTTGTTTCCCTCAAATCCGGCAGGAGACATTCTATTTCTAATTATCTCACTTTAAAAATTACAATTATGAAAAAACTATCTATTAATGGCTTTACCAGGCTTCCTGGAAATGAACCGAGAGTTATGACAGAAGGAATGGGAAGACCAGGGCTCTTTGGCATTGATATTAATTTGGGTCTTGATGATTTCCTTTTTCAGGGAGACATTTCCCTCTCGCTGGAGCAGTTAGAGAATTTACTGGGAATTTAATCCCGGTTTAAAAATTTTCAACGTGGAGTACCCCAACTTTCTATCGGAAAATGAGGTTAATTAATGATACAAGAGGGGCCGCTGCGCTAAGTAATGCCGAAAAAAAAAAATGATGAAAAAGGTAGCTGCTGAAGTAAAAGTGCGGTTCCAAAATAGTCTTGTTCAGTTGATTGAATCGTAAATTAATATTGGATTATTTAAGATCGGCAGGCCATTAGCCTGCCGATTTCATTACAATTATTCCCAGATTTGAAGATATATAATCGCGAGTTCCAAGCGATTGTTTCATACAAAATCGCCGACTTTGGAGGCGGCTTTTCAAGTGGTTGCGTAACAACCATACAACTTACTGAGATAGTAACAGGCACCTATACATTAGTCAACTTATTTTTCAAGGAAAACATATCACTGAAACTAATAGTAGATTGACGATATCTTTTACGCCGGCTATAATGAATCTGGCCATAGTTATTTGCGCGCCATTTCAACCATCTGTACAACTTCTTCTGCCGCGGCCTCAGCCTTCCCTTCAAACCCTGATACTTTAAACCTGATCCTTCCATTACCATCAATGATAAATTTGGCCGGGATCCCATCAATTTTGAAAGCATCTGCAGCTGCGCTATGCCTGGTGTCTGGATCTCTCGGATCCAAATACAGATCGAATGTATAATTACGGCTGGCCAGAAACTTTTTGCCATCATTCAGTAAATCCGGTACGTTATTCCAGGTATAAATGAAAAGAAATTTTACCTCCGGGTCATTAATATAGCGGTTTGCAGCGATCTGCATAGCCGGGAATGACGCTACACATGGACCGCACCAGGTTGCCCAAAAATCCAACACAATGGTTTTGCCTTTAAAATCCGCCAGCGAAACTTTTTTCCCGTTCACATCTGTTACCGTAAAATCAGGTGCTGCTTCATGAACCATCATTGAAGAAATATTTGCCTTAATTTTTTTGATAAATATATTTTTTAACCCCTGAACGTAGGCATCCGCATCCTTACCGGGATTCAATTTTGTATAACCTTTTTTTACCTGGTCAATGTACTTCTGCTCAAACTTTCCTGCCGCTACTGCTTTTGCCAATATGGGTAAAGCCTGTACGTAGTCGCCGTTCAGGCTGGACAGAAAAGCGTAGTTTTCAACCAGCTCCCCGTCCTTTTCTTTCATGTTATGATAAGCTTCAGCAGTATAACGGAAGGCTTCTTCATTCTTTCCGGCTTTGAAGAGTAGCTTACCATAGAGGTTAATAAAATCATCATAAGCAGATTTGGGATCTACTTTCAGCGGCCCACTTAAGGCTGCCATATCTTTCATTTTTTTGACGTTTTCCAGTTCACCGGAAGCAAACTCCATGGCCTTTGTAGAATTTATTGCAGCCATTTCCTCAGTGGCCATCACTAAGGCCTTTAATCGAAATCCCGCATCATCAATGGAGTTCAGATATTGCAGTGTTTTCGCAGGATTCATCTCATTAGCGTACATATTGGCCACAAAGCTTTTTTCCAAATCCAAATTAACATTAGGGTAGTCTTTGATCATGCTTTGCATATGAGTTTCTATGTCTTCCATTCCTTTGATCTTAAGAAAGGAAGTGATTCTTGCCATTTGGGCGTTTTTACTTTGGGGATACTTTTGAAGCAGCATCCTGGTTACCGCATTTTTTTTAACTTCATTTTTATCATAATACTGGATCAATGTCCACAAATCCTGATCGGAACCATTTTCCAACGCTTTGATCTTTTGGTTAAGGACCGCCTTATTTTTTGTATGCTTTAATGACGCTAGTTTAGAATTTGTATCATTTTTCCCGCTTCGTTGCGCTACTGTGCCCAGGCAGCTGAGCATCAGTACAGTAAAAATTATTTTTTTCATTTGCTATTTGTTAATGTTTTTAAAAATCGTGAGAGTGTGGCTACAGGTATCAACAGCACTGCCTGCCATTGCCTTATCAACCACATTCGCTATGAGCTTTTCAATGTTTCCAGCTGCCGGATTAGATTGTCCGTTACTGCTTGTGAGAACAAAACAGGCTGAATAAACTCAGTTGTAAACCCTTTAACATGATCCGGTCAGGATTTTACTTTTGCAAGTTCCACCATAGCTTTCAACTTATAAAATTCCTTGTCATCTGAACCGCCATAACCTATGCTTGTTTGATTGATGTTTCCCTTCGCATCAATGATAAATTTCTGAGGAGTGCCCAATGCGCCCAGCGCTTTGAAAATTGTTTCGTCCTGATCAAATAACACATCGAGTTTGTACCCATTCTTTTCCATAAAGGGTTTCACAATATCCGGGCTTTCCCCCTCATTGATCACAAACAACTGAAAGGGTTCCTTACCATACAAGTCGATTACACGCTCAAATGCCGGAAATGCCGCAACGCATGGCTTGCAAGCTGTGCTCCAAAAATCAATCACCACAATTTTACCTTTGTAATCAGATAACTTAATGGCCTTGCCATTCATATCTGTTAAAGAGATACCCGGTACTGATTTAGTATCAGCCATCCAGGCTCCGGCGACTTCTTTTACAATTTTTTGATAGGCTTCTTCCTGCAGTGAACTAATATATTCGTCCATTCCGGCTGTATTGCCTTTTACCTTCTGGTAGGCCAGCTTCAAACTGGCAACTGTTTTTGGCGTGGATACGGCCGTACGCACCGCGTTAGACAAGGTATCAAATGCCTGTTGATGTTGGCCGGCTGCCATTAAGATTAAACTCAGACGGTTCAGGTAATTGGCATCGGAATTTCTGAAGTAAGGTATTTTCCTGAACGTGGCATTTTCATCCGACTTTTTGATATTTTCCATCGCGATAGCCAGGTTGCCGAGCTTTGCATTAGCCACGGCATTCACTTCGAGCAAAATCAAGTTCCGGCCAAAGGTATCATCGTGTCTTTTGAGTGCGATTTCGTCCAATACCTGTTTTGAAATTTGTTGTACCCATTCAATATGCTGATCGTTGTCTACCCATGATTCCAGCAGGTTAGAAAGCTGAAACAATTGAATTGCGGTAAATTTGGGGTTGGTATTCTTGTAGAAATGATATTTATCAATATTCCCTTTTCTCAGCCAGTCGATCGCCAGCTGCGCACGATATTCACTATACGGCGCTGGCTTTGCCGGGTCAGCAGGATATTTCAAGCGGAGTTCATTATAGAACCGCTCCTGGTCCTCCACATTTACAAGGGCATTAAATTTTTTAGCGATCTCCTTTTGTGACTGCTGCCCGTATACATACGTGGTCGTCAGTATCATCATTACAACTAATATTCTCATATCCTTTCGTTTAACTATGTGCTTTTATGATTTCGACCATGGCTTTCAGCTTATAGTATTCCCGGTCGGTAGAACCGGCATAACCGGTGGCAAAGAACCTGATATTCCCCATCGGATCGAATACGATTTTAGTTGGCGTTGCGCGAACATCGTAACCCTTATTCTCTTCATCCCTTAAAACGTCAAGTCTGACGGGTTTCTGTGCAGCAAAAGCCTTAACGGCCTGATCGTCCTCAAATAAGTTCACAACGAACAACTGGAATTCATCTTTCTTGTAATCGGCAACCACTTTTTCAAATCCGGCGAAAGCCGCAACGCAGGGCGTACACAGCGTAGTCCAAAAATCCAGCGCAAGGATCTTTCCCTTTTGATCACCGAGATTAACCATTTTTCCCTCGAGGTTATTCATAGTAACTCCATGAACGGGTTTTGTAGCACGGAAGGTGATCAATTTTTTACTGGCATCGTTTGGGTCAGGAATGATTCCATCCCGTGTTTGTTGTGCAGACGCTACATAGGACTTCTCAACTTCTTTATAGTATTTTTGGTAAGCTTCCTTTTTCAGTGATTGAAGCTCGTCTTCAAATCCGTCTTCAGTTCCTTTTACTTTTTTAAATGCTTCTTTAAATGTATCTACCATATACGGGTTGCTCTCGGCCTCTCTAAAAGCTTTGACGAGGATATCATAAGCTTGTTGATGCTCTCCCGCAGCCAACTTTACGATGGCCAGGCGGTTCAGATAATTCGATTGTGAATCCTTAAAATACTTAATTAGCCGGTCGGCGCTTCCTTTTTCAGCATCTGACCTGGCTATCTGTTTTTTTGCCACATCTACATGGCCCAGCTTAGCATTGGCGGCCGCGTTCACCTCTAACAATACGTAAGTTTTCTCAGCGATCCCGTCATTTAATAGCTCCTGGGAAATTTGCGCGGCATCCTCATACTGCCGTTTTTCATCAAGCAATTTTTCTACAGCATAGGATAGATAAAGCGCCTGGCGGTAAGAAAATTTCGGCTTGGACGATTTATAAAATCTATAACGTTCTATATTGCCCTTTGCCAACCACATGTAAGCCAGTTCCGCACGCATATCATTTAAGGCAGTAGGGGTCAGGTTTTCAGCAGGCTCCTTCAGCACCTCATTGTATTTCTTTTCCTGGTCTTCAACCTTCTCTATCAGCATGAACTCATTGATCCCGTATTTATTTTTTTTTGCAGTCTGCTGTGCCCAGCCCGTGCTGGAAATCATTAAAAGCAAAAAGATGATTTTTTTCATCAGTATATATTTTTTTAAAATTGCTATGAAGCCATCATAAGCCTGTTCATTGCGATTTATAAGCCGGCCTGCCTATGATGGTTTCATCATCATTTGATATTTATTTGATTAATTCTGCCAGGCGGTTATGAAGCTCAGCACCTCTGAGGTCTTTACCCACAATTTTTCCGCTGGGATCGATCAATACATTGGAAGGTATACTAGAGATCTCGTAGGCTTTTGCTGCCTTACCTTGTTCAGCCTTAAAGTCGCAAACCTGTTTCCAGGGGAGCTTATCTTCGTTAATGGCTTTCAGCCACAACTTTTTTTCAGTATCCAGCGAAATGCCTAGTATCTTGAAGTTTTTATCCTTATACTTTTCGTAGGCAGCCAAAACATTGGGGTTCTCCTGGCGACAAGGTACACACCAGCTCGCCCAAAAATCAACTAAAACATAGTTACCCCTGTAAGCGCTTAGGGAGACGGGATGACCATCTGTATCATTAAGGGTAAAATCGGGAGCTACAACATTTCCACTTACGAGATTTTTTGCCTTGTCTAATTTCGGTTTCCAGTTCAGTACCTTCTCAGATTGCTGCATGCGTTTGCTCAATCCGTCGTACATCGGCCCGACAAGGTCAGGATTAATGGCTGCCTGAGTAAATATATCCAATAGATCAACGCTAACGTAACTGTCGGGATAGATACGGATCACCTCCCTGGTCGCACCGGCAAAAAGCGCTATACCATCCGTGTTTTTATCTGCAGCTTTTGATCGCTTGCTAACTTCACTCCCATAGTACTCCCATGCTTTTTGTTCATTTCCCCCACCCGTATAGGACGCCATTCCTTCACGATCGAAGGTTACATTGATGTCCCCGTCAAGGTAAAATAAGGCCACATTTTTCATGTTGCTACTTTCATCAGACGATTTCTGCCGGTCCGGCTTCACCTTAGAACGAGGCATGATTAAGTTGAGCTCCGCAAGTTGAGGCCTTCCGATCTTGCCGCTGAATCCAAATTGTCCATTTTTGATCAGCGCGGTGTCCGATTTGTATTCCCCACCTTTATCATCAGGCGGGTAAGACATGACCGCTTTAATTGCCTGGTAGCCAGTTGGCAACTGTCCTTTAATGTGATACGTGGTTTGGGCATTTGACAATGCCGGCAACATACAAGCTGTTGCCCAGATCATTAGTTTATTCATATCTCTGTTGAATTTCAAATTGCTGCCTATGCCGGCAGCAATTTGTTAACTGTTATTTATGCTATGGGTTTTCTTCTAAACCTTTGTTTTCGTTAAGCATCCGCTCTCCAAATTTAAGTGCGAACCTTTCAGGCTTAAGTTGATACGTAGCGGTCACTACGCCGTTCGGCCCGTAAATCCTGTGCGTAAAATCAATGTGATTGCTGTATACCGGGTCGACAGAAAGACGGCGCATATCCAGCCAGCGCAAACCAGTGATGGCGAATTCGCGAATGCGTTCGTCCAAAATAAATTTCACAAGCGCTTGTTGGCTTGCAGCAATGCTGGAAGGAACAAGGGCGGCTGTGCCAGCAATTCGTTTGGCGCGCAATACTTCCAAATCGGTTACTGCCCCGGCCAGGTCATTTGACCTGGCCTTACACTCTGCACGCATTAAATATAAATCAGGTAGCGAGGGTCCGACATTTATTCCGTCAAAGAAATTTGTATTCCGGCGCCTCATTCCCAGTGGATATGCTGTAGTTGTAGACAATTTGTAAGGTGAATACAAGTTTAGACGCCTGTCAGTTGGAGTATATAAGGCAGCGGTTTGCGGGCTAAAAACAAATGCATTAACAGCTCGAAATTGAAACCAACCTGCATTAATATTATAAATGATTTCTGTATTGTTGGCTGCAATAGGGACATTGGACAGACCTAAAAATCCTTCCGGAAACCAGGACCCTGCTGCATCTGGATTTTCCGGATCCAGAACCACTGTATAATCATACAGTTTCATAGGAATCTGAGCTTTTTGAACCTCTAAAAACGCAGCGTCAAGATGTGTTTTGGCGGCATCGAAATTATTCATCGCCATATAAACCCTTGAAAGGTAAAATTCTGCTGCCAACCTGGAAATCTTGCGGCGATGTGTAAACGCCCCTAAATCAGGCAACGACCCGGTCAAATCACTGATCACCAGATCATATCCTGCCTGCAAAGTTCCTCTTTTAAAATCCTTTTGATTCACATCTGCCACAGTAAGGTTTGGTATACCCAAATCGGTACCCGCAGTAGTAGCATTATAG
>NZ_DATCRD010000307.1:0-4347 GCF_036569185.1 Chitinophaga sp. | reverse complement strand
GTTTACGCCTACACGCAATAGTGCAGAAAAGCAATGGCTGAATTTCGAAGGAGTGAACCGCAAAGCGGAAGTATACCTGAATGGCCGGCGTATAGGCGCATTGGATGGATTTATGGACCGGGGCAAATTTGATGTAACGGACCTGTTGAGATATGACCAGCCTAATGTGCTCGTGTTACTGGTGCACTGGCCAGGTACGCCTATTGTAAATTATTCCAGCCCTACGTACATTTCCAGCGCCAGCTGGGATTGGATGCCTTATGTGCCCGGTCTTAATATGGGTATTACAGACGATGTATACCTTACCGGCTCCGGCCAGGTAACCATTGCTGATCCGTGGATACGTACAGCTTTGCCGGATTCATTGCATGCAAAGCTAAGCATCAGCATGAACCTCGATAATCATTCTGCAGCCGCGCAGGAAGGAGAAGTATCCGGTATCATTCAACCGGGTAATATCCGTTTCTCCAAAAAAGTAAAACTACCTGCTGGGCAATCGGAGCAGGTATCGTTTCAACCCGAGATCGCAAACCCGCAGTTGTGGTGGCCAAATGGATATGGCAATCAGCCGCTATATACCTGCCGGTTGCAGTTTGTATCCGGTGAAAAAACTTCCGACAGTAAAAAGATCACCTTTGGCGTAAAGCAATACAGCTATGATACTCTTGGCGGTGTGCTGCACATCAGCATAAACGGGAAACGCATATTTATAAAAGGCGGTAACTGGGGCATGTCTGAATATATGCTGCGTTGCCGTGGTGAAGAGTACAACACGAAGGTGCGTCTGCATAAGGAAATGAACTTTAACATGATCCGCAACTGGATAGGCAGCACCACCGATGAAGAGTTTTATGATGCGTGCGATAAATATGGCATGCTGGTGTGGGACGACTTCTGGCTGAACTCACATCCCAATTTACCAAAAGATGTTTTTGCCTTCAACAAGAACGCCGTGAAAAAGATCAAACGCCTCCGCAACCATCCCAGCATAGCCGTATGGTGTGGCGATAATGAAGGTTATCCTTTACCACCGCTGAATGGATGGCTGAAGGAAAACGTAGCTACCTATGATGGCAACGACCGTCTTTACCAGGCGAACTCTCATTCCGATGGATTAACCGGCAGCGGTCCCTGGGCTAACTTTATGCCAGCCTGGTATTTCACAAAGTATCCCAATGGCTTTGGCGGAACACCCGGCTGGGGTATGCGCACAGAAATAGGCACTGCCGTTTTCACATCTTTCGAAAGCTTTAAAAAATTTATGCCGGACAGCAGCTGGTGGCCGCGTAATAACATGTGGGATCTTCATTTCTTTGGTCCCTCTGCCGCTAACGCAGGCCCTGACCGATACGACGATGCCATCAACAAAAGTTATGGTAAAGCTACCGGTATAGAAGATTATTGCCGTAAGGCGCAACTGGTAAATATAGAAACCAACAAAGCGTTGTATGAAGGCTGGCTGCATCATATGTGGAACGATGCTTCCGGCGTAATGACATGGATGAGCCAAAGCGCCTATCCAAGCCTGGTATGGCAAACCTATGATTATTACTATGACCTTACCGGCGCTTACTGGGGCGTAAAAAAAGCCTGTGAACCATTGCATATACAATGGAGCGCGGCAGATAATTCCGTAAAGGTGATCAACACCACGCAGGATCACTACAGGGGCTTACAGGCAGAGGCGATTGTATACAATATGGATGGAACGCCCGCGCCAACATTCGGAAGGAAAGCAACCATTGATGCCGCTTCCAATACCGCTGTGCCATGCTTCGATCTGAACTTTAATATCGATAACCTGGCATTTAAGAAACCGGCTGTGGCATCTTCTTCCTCACCTGAAAGCGCAGGTGCAGGCGCTGTAGCCGATGGCAGCACCGGCTCAAGATGGAGCAGTAATTACACCGACAATGAGTGGGTATATGTTGACCTTGGCACTACACAGGACATCAGTAGCGTGATGCTGCATTGGGAAGACGCGTATGCCAGCGCTTACAGTTTGCAGGTATCCGGTGATGCAAAGCAGTGGCAGGATGTATACACCACTGACAAAGGCAAAGGGGGCGTTGAAACGATTGCTGTAAAACCGGTGAAAGCACGGTATGTACGTATGCTTGGCCGCAAGCGGGCTACTTCCTGGGGCTATTCATTGTTTGATATGGAAGTGTATGGCAAACGCAGCAAGTCGTTAACCGATGTGCAGTTCATCCGGTTGTTGCTGAAAGATGCCCGGGGAAAGCTACAGTCAGAGAACTTTTACTGGAGGAGCAGCCGTATGACAGATTATACAGCGCTGAACAAGCTGCCGCCCGTTCAATTGCAAACCTCTTCCATATTGGAACAGTACGGCGACAGTGCCCGTATTATTGCTACTATCATTAACCCCGCTTCTTTCCCGGCCTTTGCGGTACATGTGCAGTTGCTGAGGGCAGATAATAATGAACGTGTGCTGCCTGCTGTAATGAATGATAATTATTTTACGTTGTTGAAAGGAGAGAAGAAGCGGGTGGAAATTATGTTTGAAAAGAGATTATTGAAAGATGGAAAGTATAGGTTGGTAGTGATGCCTTATAATCATTAAGTATCTTTTCTGTCATAAGTTGTATTGTTGAATGCCAAAGCCTTTACCTGATATGGTAAAGGCTTTTTTGGCTGCCACAGGATAGATGTATTTCGAAGTGGTACAAATTAGTAATGACTATTATCCCGGTGGACAAAAATAAAAGGCAGCAACATGATTTGATATTGTTGTCTTTATAGATATCCCCAAAAGAGTCCCTTTAATGTTCCCATATATTTGGCAGGTAACCTTTTTTTGTTTATTTTTTCCACATAAAGGGTTTGTTATACTCAATTCCCCGGTTCTTCAATAGTAATGATATATATGATAAGAAATTTTAACCTCTTTAGTATAGGCGTGGCAGTTATATCCCTGTTTCCGGCATGTAGAAGTAAACAACCATCTCCGGCAGTACTGGAGTTTGTAAAACAATTGGATGGCAAAAGCCTGGATGAAGCCAGGGATATGCTGAAAGAAGAGAATGAAAAAGTGACTTCTTTTATTCATTTCATGAAGAATTTTGAAGACGAGAAGCCGCAGCATTTTAAGCCCGGGGAGGAAAAAGAGGGGATACCTTTTAGCGTACCTGATACGGCACAATTGGAAACTGCGTATAAACTCAGCGTAAGCGACATCGGTTTTAATCAGACATATTATCCTACCTACAGCCTGCTGGAACCGGATGGCGCTTCCCTGAGGAAAAGCTCACTGGATAACCCGGTTTTTATTACCAGGGAAATATATTTTCATGATGGAACAAAGAAAGCGGAAGAACTTGAACTGGATGGATTCAAACGGTTGAACACCTTTAAAACGGTAGACAGCGCGCTGGTTGAAGCCAACTATAGCTACCCTTTGAAAACGGCTGCTTTTGAGCTGGACCGGCAACATGACAAAACCAGCTTTAAAGGTTCCTCTCTGAAAGTAGTGCACATCAAAGACAACTGCGTGCGTGTTGCCATGGAAAAGGAGGCTTACCAGAGCTACCTTGATATGGAAGCCTTCAACAAAGAAGGTAAACTCCTCGACCGGACAAGCTATCACAAAGGACCTGATGGTGATGGAAATGTGGATAAGCTGCTCAAAGATTATAGCGAGGTGGTGGAAGAGATCTTAAAAAAACTGGAGCAGGGTGCTTATAAAGATATGGTTGCCCTGAAGAAAGACATCCTGGATAAAATGCCCGGTGTTACTCCTTTTGACGAAATAGAGAAAGGTTATGTGGAAGTATATTTTAAAGGAAATGTGGATAAGATTAAAGTGTACCTCGAAGATGGTTCAAAAAAGGTAACAGTTCCCTTGATGCTACATAACCTTGAACCTAATTATACAGGTATGGTGCTGGTAGAGGATGAGGCCAGCAATAAATTCGGGTTTATAGCTACAGCCACCGGCAAAATGGCGATTCCATTTAACTATGTGAAGATGAGACAGATCACGCCCTGGTATTTTGTAAGCGGCGATGCTGCCGCACGCCAATTCTATCGCCTGGATACGGCTGCCAGGCAGCTGGTACCCGTCAAAGAGTTTATTTCCGCTTTATCAGCAAGCCTGGTGAAAGTTGCTCATAATGATGAAAGTAATAAATACGGCGTAATGACTGTTACCGGCGAAATGCTGTTGCCAATGGAGTTTGACCAGGTTTCCATTGACCCCGCCACTAACCTGATATTTGCCAATAAATCAGTAGAGGACGGCCCGGTAGCAGGGATCACCACTATTTATGACAACACCGGTAAAGTAGTGACAGGGCCTTACAAGATTATTGACAACTTTACCAACGG
>NZ_DATCRD010000306.1:0-3545 GCF_036569185.1 Chitinophaga sp. | reverse complement strand
AATAGATAATGATGGTGATAAATTACTGGTGCGTACCAATCACAATGCACCTAATTATAAAATTGTGCTGATCGACCCCGCTAATCCGGCTGAAGCCAACTGGAAAGTAATTGTGCCTGAAAAGAAAGAGGCGCTCCAGGGTGTGGGCCTTGCCGGCGGCAAATTATTCCTTTCCTACCTGAAAGACGCTTCTACCCGGGTTTATCAGTATGATTATAAAGGTAAGCTGGAACACGAAGTAAAACTGCCAGGTCTGGGAACAGCGGGTGGCTTCGGCAGTAAAAAAGAAGACAAGGAATTCTTCTACACCTACACTTCTTTCATTACCCCGCCGGAGGTATATAAATATGAGGTAGCTACCGGTATTTCTACCTTATATAATAAGGCGGAAGTAAAATTCAATCCTGCACAGTATGAAACCAAACAGGTATTCTTTAAGAGCGCCGATGGAGAAAGCGTACCGGTATTCCTGTCTTATAAGAAAGGCATCCGGCTGAATGGCAACAACCCTGTGCTGCTTTACGGCTATGGCGGATTCAATATTGCAGTAACGCCTTCCTTCAGTGTTTCCAATCTCTACTTCATGGAACAGGGAGGCATATACGCAGTTGTATCGCTGCGAGGCGGCAGCGAATACGGGGAAGCCTGGCACAAAGCAGGCATGATGGAGAAGAAGCAGAATGTATTCAACGATTTTATCGGTGCAGCAGAGTACCTGGTGAAGGCAAAATATACCAATCCCGGCAAAATAGCGATCCGTGGCGGTTCCAACGGTGGCTTACTGGTAGGCGCCTGTATGACGCAACGCCCGGAACTGTTTAAAGTGGCATTGCCCGCAGTAGGCGTAATGGATATGCTGCGTTTCCAGAAATTCACCATCGGCTGGGCCTGGGCAGTGGAATATGGCAGCAGCGATAATGCAGAGCAGTTTAAATACTTGGTGAAGTATTCACCGCTGCATAACCTGAAACCCGGCACCGCTTACCCGGCAACGCTGATCACTACCGCTGATCACGACGACCGCGTGGTGCCGGCACACTCCTTTAAGTTTGCCGCTACCCTGCAGGCCGATAATGCCGGACCCAACCCCACCCTCATCCGTATTGAAACACAGGCAGGCCACGGCGCCGGTAAGCCTACTTCCAAAATGATTGATGAAGCGGCGGATATCTGGGCATTTACCATGTATAACCTGGGCATGCACAAGTAAAGTTTGTATACAGATCAGCTTTTAGCTGTTATTGAAATGCCACGCATTTTGGTGAACAGCTAAAAGCTTTTTTTTCTTATCTTTAGAAATAGCGTATTGAACATGGCTTTATGAAGGTACTTATAACTGGTAGTAACGGATTATTGGGACAACATCTGATCCCCCTTTTTCTGCAAGATGGAAAATATGATGTGATAGCCACAGGCAGAGGCCCTAATCGTTTTCCCCTGCGGGATAAATACACTTATGAGGCCGTAAACCTGCGCGATGCCGGCAGTGTGAAACAGCTGGTGGAAAAGCATCAGCCGGATATCATTATTCATGGCGGCGCCATGTCGCAGGTAGATGACTGCGAAAAGAATAAAGACGCCTGCTGGGACACCAATGTAGGGGCTACCCGCTACCTGGTACATGCCGCAGAAAGCTGTAACGCCTTTTTTATTTTCCTGTCAACAGATTTTGTGTTCGATGGCCTCCAGGGCCCTTACAGTGAAGACGCTACCGTGAATCCCATTAATTATTATGGTACCAGTAAAGTAGCTGCAGAGCGGCTGGTGATCAACAGCAAACTGCAATGGGCCATTGTGCGCACCGTGCTGGTGTATGGCGTGGTGGCAGATCCGCACCGTAATAATATGATCACCTGGGTAAAAAATAATTTGCAGCAGGGCAAAAAAGTAAAAGTGGTGGATGATCAATGGCGTACGCCTACCTTGTGCCACGACCTGGCGAAAGGTTGTTTACTGATTGCAGATAAGAAAGCCACCGGCTTCTTCAATATCTCCGGAAATGAAATTCTCACTCCCTATGATATGGCCATTCAAACGGCTGAATACTTTAAACTGGATACTTCCCTCGTAGAAAAGATCAGCGCCAAAACGCTGGCACAACCTGCGGCCCGCCCTGCCAAAACAGGGTTGATAATAGACAAGGCGGCCAAAGAACTTGGGTATCAGCCCCGCACTTTTGCGGAAGGACTGGAGATTGTAGCGGGTGAAATAAAAGCCTGACGGCTAGAATTCAAGAAATACTTTTTTACCGAATATGTTCCTTACACTATCCCGTTGGGCGAGGGTATCTGCTGCCAGTGAATGCAGTTCCACTGCGGTTCTGAACATACTGTCGCGTTTATAGAGCACCAGTGTTTTCCCCCAGGTTGCCTGCAATCTCTGCATTTTTGCAGCAGCGCTGCTATCTTTATATCTTTCCACTACCGCATAATAAGTAATAGGCGTAATGGCTGCCTTTGCAGTAGAATCGGCCAGTGCCTTTTGCAGGGAATCTGCTGCGGCAGCAGCCAGTTGTTGCCGGGTGGCAGCATTGTTATCGGGAAGTGTTTCAGACTCACGCACTGCTTTGGATATGCCGGATAAATACCACCAGGCGGCCAATCCTATTATAATAGCGGCAATGGGAACAGCTGCCCACCACCATTTAAAACCGCTTTCTTCTGTTACGGCTTCCAGCGTATCTTCCACTTCTTCTGTCATAATAGGCTCCAGCGCTTCCGACGGAGGCGACGGAACAAAAGCAGGTGTTGTACCTGTGCTGCGGTGATCTGTGGTACGTTCAATGGGCCTGATATCCAGCGCTTCCTTTTCTATAGGCAGCTCTTCTGCATGGAAGTGAATGTTGCCGGCGAAATCGCCCTGGAGCTGGCCTATGCCTGGTAATACCACCGGTTTCCCGGATTGAAGATCTGCCTTTAGCTCTTCCAGGTATTTTTCCAGTTTCCGTTGTGCTACGGCCGGTACCAGGTTTTCTTTAAGCGCTATCCATTCCACACAGGAACCATCATCCTGCCATTGCTGGGTAAACATTACCTGTTCACGCGGCGCAGTAAGCGTTTGTGATTGCGGGTTGTAATGCGCAGGAAAATGCTGCACAGAAAACGTTCCCAGCTGTGGAACCACGCAAACCCGCTGTTTGAACAGCACTTCCTGGATGTATTGCTGAAGTATCAAGTAGAGCAGTTTTTAGTGCGAATGATTAAAGCGGATTTTGTCTGACTCAGGATTATGATGATTACAATGATTACTTTTCTTTTAGATTTTTAAATTTAGCGCATTTAAAATTTTTAAAAAAATATGTAATCATTGTAATCATCATAATCCTGAGTCAGACAACATTCGCTTAAAAAAATATCCTGTTAATCATTATAATCATCATAATCCTGAGTCAGACAAAATCCTCGTTAGAATTTGATCATCACGCCACCCACAATATTGAACCCATAAGTAGGATAGAGGTAATACCGCTGGTAATGTGTGTTGAACAGGTTATTTGCATTTACCCATACACCGAAATTTTTGCCTATGTCGTAGGAGGCGCCGGC
>NZ_DATCRD010000305.1:0-8659 GCF_036569185.1 Chitinophaga sp. | reverse complement strand
AAAAATGATCCTTTAACCTATCGGCCCAGGTATTTTTCGCATATCAACCAGGCCATGCAGTGGATGACCTTACCACAGCAGCACCCGGATGATGTAAACATGCAGGTAGATAAAAACGGTGAAGATAACCGGGCCCGGATTATCCTGGATATATCTGCAGACCTGTTGCCGGATTACCTGCGTGAGTTCAGGCGAATGTTTGAGAACAGGGCGTTCGTGATAGAGAAAATGCACCTGTATGCAGCGCTCAGCAAGCGGGAAAAGGAAATCTTATCACTCATCACAAAGCATTACAGCAACCAGGAAATTGCCGACAGGTACGCTATCACGCTGAATACTGCTAAAACCCACCGCAAAAATATCATCCATAAACTACGATGTAAAGATAACGCTGAACTGATGTACTACCGGGTGTTTGGCTGATTACCCACTAGTGGGTATTTTTTAAATGGCCGCAGGTTTTGACCTTTGGGTATCCCATGGGGATAAACCATTTACGTATGAAATACCATCAAACCAAAATTATTGGCGTTGTATTATTCCTTTCCTATGTTGCGGTAACCTGTAAAAAGTCATCTACCGAACCACCTAAAGATCAGGGTAAACTGGAAGTGATCAGCAACGCTTCCCTGGCCAATAAGAGCAACGCATTACAGGGGATTTATACCAGTGCAGATAACAACTATCGCATTTACTACTACGGCAACTTTAACAGCAAGGGCGTACCAGAAAGAATTGAGCAAATGATGCTCAGGAAAACAGCGGGCGACACGGCTGTAAGCGTTGTGCTGGACCAGTTGCAGCGGCCAAAATATTGCTTTGTAAGCATTGCAGGCGTTAAAATGAATGGACTGGTAAGCTTCCACTATGATGAAGCGAATAAGACTGCCATTAAGGTATTTGATTATAATTTTTCCAATAACGACTCAAAGTTATTGTACAGCTTTGTGGTAGATAATCCTTCCGGTAAGCTCGAATCTAAAGTAAGTTATGCTTCGTTAAACGGAGGTTTGCTCATGTTATTGCTGCAGGCGGGAGCTACAAGCCCTGATCCGTGGATGTCGCAGGTGATCACTGCACAGGGCGCCGTCAAACTAATTGACATGGTGGTGTTAGGCGTATCCGCACTTGGCTGTACTATTAGTTTACCCGCCTGTATTGCAGGAGGCATAGCAGCGGCTATGGTGGGCACCAATGCTGCCAACGCCAGCGAAATGGATCTTGACCGCGCCCCGGCGGATGCGCCGCCCAGCCCCAAAACACAAACGGAAAACAGCCAGGCGGAAACCACCAGCTACATGCTGGGAACCAATAAGCTTTTCCAGTTCAGCTACGGAGGGGGAATCTACTGTGTGCTCAATGGCGAATACTTTGATGCGTTTGCAGATATCAAACTGAAAAAATCGACCGGTTCCATCATCAGCTCAAAGATCTTCATCTACCAGAAAGAAACAAAGATCGATCCTTCCTGCTCTCCAACACCGGTTATTCCTGTTAACCAGCACGTATATACGTATACAAGCGGGGGCATTACCGGGAATAACGTGAACATTAAGTATGCCTGGACCACTGGCCGCCCGTTCTGTTATGTAACGCTCACGGGCACACTAAAAGATAACGTGATTACCGGCGCCATTACAATGGACCGGAATGATGGCGCCCTGGGCTCGCTGGATTATAACATTTCCATTCCTATTACCATCAAACAGCTATACTAAAAAGTGATATGTTACGCATGAAAAAGCTACTGTTGATCGCATGCTTTGCTGCCGGCGTGGCCGCCTGTAAAAAAGGCGATGGCTCAACCTCCCCTGTAATAAATGATCAGAAGATATCGGCAGCATTTTCCTTTACCATTGCCGATACCGCTGTTTATCCCTTTAAAGTGAATTTTGAAAATCTTTCCCGGAATGCAAAGTCCTATTCCTGGTCTTTCGGGAATGGTGCAACCAGCACAGAACAACAGCCCGCTGCCATTTATACCGCTAACGGCAATTATACGGTGCGCCTGGTAGCGGCTGATGGTAACCGGAAAGACTCTACGGAGAAAACTATTACTATCAACATTAAAGGCCCCATTGCCGATTTCACCTTTGCCACGCCTGATATCCTGAAACCCAGCCAGCTGGCATTCACCAGCACAACGGTAAGAGGAAAGGATTACCTGTGGAATTTCGGGGACGGTAGCACATCGGTACTGCCCAATCCCACACATACTTATGCCGCTGCCGGAAAGTTCACCGTAAAGTTAACGGTGAAAAATCCCACCGGGGAAGCAATAGTAACCAAAGAAATAAACATCAGCAATACAGTTTCCTATACTTCATTTGATGGCAAACAGTATAGTCTGTTCCCCTGGCCCGGTAACCGGGTCGTTATCTTATCCCGCCACCTTAATCTTGATCCGGCGGTAATGACTAAATGGGTGAGCACTATGGATAGTGTATATGGCTTTTACAGGGCTTGTACAGGCCGGGATCCCGGACCTGCCAAAATCCTGGACGGGCGGAGTGTAATAGCCGATGTGCCTGCTACCTGTGGCGCGGGCTGCGGATACCTGGGCGCAACAGGTATCGAAATCCTGAACACCAATTTCGATATTATTTACAATGGGATCCGCAACAACAACCAATTCGACCAGGTTCCTTTTTACGAATTTGGCAGGAACTTCTGGTTTTATGGAGATCAGCTGGCCTATAAAACGAATGATCCTGTTACCACCGGTTATGCAGTGCTGATGCGCTTTATGAGTCTTGATGCCACTGGTGTGCAGGGCGGGCCTTTTGTTGGCGGCACTGTGATGCCCTTTGCGGAGTTCAAAGGCGCTGTTACAAAACTGGTGGATCAGTATACGGCCAATGCTTCGCTGAACTGGAGCAATACGCTGGGGGTAAACGCAGGTGTGCCCGGCGGATTTGGAGGAGCTACCGATTTGTTTGCCTCTTTCTGCATGCGGTTAACAAGGGATTACGGCGGGGAAAATTTTATCCGCAACGTGTGGAAGCAGGCTGGCAGTCGCCCTGCGGCGATTACCACACAGGATGCGGTTGACAACTTTATCCTGGCGTCATGTGCTGCTGCCAATAAGAATCTTACCACCCTGTTTGTGACTACCTGGCGCTGGCCCATGAGCGATGCCGCAAAAACGGCGGCCGGAAAGTATCCGTGAGTAACCTGTAAATAATATTTGTTTATTAAGTTACAATTGGTTACTTTTTGAAGACATATATTCACTCCATATGTCACCAGGTTTCCTCAAAACAACTGCTCCCGGCGTTTCCCGCGCCGCTGCTAATCAACCGGTTCCTCATAATGGTATTGCCTATCCGGCTGTTGCAACGCTGCCTGTATTACAACAAGGCGAGGGGATTATGCAGTTTAAAATCGAAAAGATGCTGGAAAATGGAAGTGATAAAAAAGCGATCGACAACTACCTGAAGATAATGGTGAATGCACGTAACCAGACTTTTGAAGAAGCAGTGGAAGAAGTGATAGTGCTGTTCCCGAAATTGAGTAATGAATTGCAGATCCCCCAAACATGGCGTGCACTGCAGGAATTTTTACGGGGAGAAAATACTAATGCCATGACAGAGCATATCCTCCAGTTATCGAAAAGTGTGAATGATATTTATATGCGTCATACACCATATCCGAACCTGGTGTCCAATGTCCTTAGGCCAGACAAGCCTTTTACCATTCCGCAAAGTCAGCGAAGCCAGGAGCTTTCCGGGGAGCTGTATACGGCCATTGACAAGAAAGCAAGGCAACTGTTTGCCGAGGTGCAGGCCGGGAATAATGGTGCAAAAACGGAATTGGGAAACCTCTTGCGTTATGATGAAGAACAGGGTACCTATAAAGGATATATGCTGGGTGTACTGATCATGGATGGACAGGTGTTTGCTACCTGCTCCGGCGGTGCATCCACCGGTTTTCAGGCTATTGCACAGTCGCTGGGTATGCAGTATGTGAGGGCTGTGATGGATGTGGAAGAAGCCCGGGAAATTATTGCCCGGGAAATAGGCCGCCAGAGTTTTGGCACCGGCGAAGAAAAGAACATTGTAAAAGAAAAGGCAGACGGCAAAGAGGTGAAAACCGGGGCTACCGGTACCTGTGCTGCCCCAAAGCTGATC
The DNA here is from genome assembly GCF_036569185.1 of Chitinophaga sp. Classification (GTDB taxonomy): domain Bacteria; phylum Bacteroidota; class Bacteroidia; order Chitinophagales; family Chitinophagaceae; genus Chitinophaga. The sequence goes on along the minus strand of NZ_DATCRD010000305.1, from coordinate 4,529 downwards.
TGGTCTATTATTGACGGTACCAGCGTGAAAATACATCCTACCACTTTGCAACATGCCTCCATGACGGAAAGATGGGTGTCGCCACTCAATGATAACAGTACGGTACCTATTGTAGACGCGCATGGTGAAGTCAGAGAATACGGCAGCGGCGACATTGTACCTTCCTGTAAGGCTTGTCAGCATTTAATGCAGGGACTGGAAAGGCGCCTGCACGACAGGTTGGGACAGAGCCTTAAATTTAAACAATACAGGGAAGAAGAAATGTCTCCTGAAAATATAGAAAAGAGAAGAGTGGCGAGGGAAGAAAAAGAGGCGCTGGACAAGGAATATAACAGCGCCACTCTCAATGAATTTTCCGCTGAAGTGCAGGAGTTAAACGAAGCCATAGAGAAGTTACTGGATACCATTATAAAAGGGGAGAATTCTATCCTGAAGGAGGAACTGAGCTTCCTGAAAAGCAGTACAGACAGGTTGGAGGAGTTGCGTTTTGACCTGCAGGCTTTTGCAAAGATCCAGTTGGGCGACAGCAGGGAAGCGGTAGTTGCAGCATCCGGGCAACTAAAAGAAGGACAACACGTTATTGGAACTATGGTAGAAGGTATTAATACATACTGGAAAAAAGTTGCTGAAAGTGAGCCAGCCGAAGAGAAGAAGAAAGGATCATCTTCCAAAAAAAGCAACCCGAGGAACAAGAAGGGAAAATAACAATAGTAGATTTAAGATGAACGGATCATTTAAATGAGTAAGAAAAGTTTTTTAGAGAACATTGCCGGGTATATATTATTGGCGGCTGCTGGCGTCTTTTTTATAGTTATCTGGAATCCCTTTCAACTGGCTATCTATAGCCTCTTTACCGGAGCTGTTATATTTCTTATATTTTACATCAGGCAGCCCGAAAAACAACCATTAAGCAAACATCATTTAAGAAGATACCTTTTTTATACCGGGGTAACTTATTTCCTGGTAGTAGTGTTATATTCCCTGTCGCCTTACCTGCGATTGAAAGAATTTCAATGGACGCACCCGGGTTATCATACTGTACAGGGAGAAGTGGCCGTTTCCGGGTATGGGGTGTACAAACAACGGAGTAATTTGTACGGTTTTGTTAATGTTGATTATAGCTACCAGGTAAATGGCCATCGTTATCAGCAACATCAGAAGGAAGTGCTTAAGTTTTATTCTTTCCCCATATTTTCCAATACTAAAACTGAGTATTTAAGCGGCCAGGTAGCCCGTAGGTTTAGCCGGCTGCAACAACAGGAAAGTTATGTGATCATGGTAAATGATCGCCAGCCTGACCGCAGCCGCTTCTTTAGCAGCGCAGAAGCGTTTTATTGGAGTGGAAGTGCTTTAAAAAATTTCCTGGCCGGAATACTGTTTATGATAATTATTTTTGCCATGATAGGCCTCTTCGCATTTTTATTCAGGAACTACAAAACAGGTAAATCATAAGCAATATTCATTTTAAACCAATCAAAGAACGGCTGTCATCCTGCCGCTTTTTTTCCTGTAGAATTTTTTTTAATTTAGCGGCATGAGAATGACCGTAATGTTATAAACCTTTCCTGGCTTAGTTCTTAAGCAATGCGCCGTTTAGGGAGTGGCGCCAATAACCTCATCGTATAGTTTTTTAATCAGTATTTATTTGTCCTGCCACAACGGGATGGTTGTGCTATGGACTTTATCAAAAAATAATTTTATGCCGGATATATTAAGTAAACAAGCAATCGACCAGTTCATTACAGAGGGATTTGTTCGCATTGATAATGTATTCTCCCCGGATACTGCCAGCGCCGCCCTGGATATTTTATGGAAAGATATTCCTTTTGAACGCGGGAACCCCAACACCTGGACAGAGCCGGTGATCCGCCTGGGCATGTATACGCAGCAGCCCTTTATCGCATCGGTTAACACGCCGGAACTGCATGCCGCTTTTGACCAGCTGGTTGGTGAAGGCAGATGGATCCCCTGCCAAAGTGTAGGCAGTTTCCCGGTCAGGTTTCCCTCCCCCAAACAGCCCAACGACACCGGCAGGCATGTGGACGTAAGCTTCCCGGGCGACGACCCCTCCAATTACTTTGAATGGCGCGCCAATATATCATCCAAAGGACGTGCTTTATTAATGCTGGTGCTCTATTCTGATGTAACGGAGGCCGATGCCCCTACCATCATCTACCGGAAATCGCATAAGGATGTAGCCAGGCTTTTATCCCCGGAAGGAGACAGGGGGCTTTCTTTTATGGAGCTTGCCGGCAGGTTGCATGAATTGCCGGAAAGGGAAGAAGCGCTGGCAGTGGGTAAAGCTGGTACCATTTATTTGTGCCACCCGTTCCTGGTGCATGCCGCCCAGGCGCATCGTGGCCATACGCCTAAATTTATGGCGCAACCTCCTTTGTTATTGCGAAATGAATTGGTGATTGAAGGTTCGGAGGTAGGGTATACGCCTGTGGAAAAGGCTATCCGGCTGGCGCTGGGGTAATAAAACAAGGCCTTCAGATCAGCGGATCTGAAGGCCTTATCGTATTGAGCTCATATCTCATGCGTCTGGTATTTCAGGCTCTACCAGTTTTGCCAGTTTTTCCAGGGACTCCTGCCAGCCCAGGTAACACATTTCAACAGGTATCATAGCAGGGATGCCTTCCTGTGTGATCTTTATTTCTGTACCGGCAATAGTTTTCCGGAGCCATACAGAAGTGATCATTTCTCCCGGCAGATTGGGATCGTCAAATTTATCAGTGTATTTTAAAAATTCGTTAGGCTTGATTTCGAGGTATACGCCCCCGAATGAATGGCTGTGACCAGTGCCGAAGTTCTGGAAAGAAGCCCTGAAAGCGCCGTCTACTTTTACTTCCTGTTCGTGAACGGTGCAAAGAAATCCATAAGGAGGCAACCATGATGCGATGGCAGTGGGTTCAGTAAATGCGCGATAAACTTTTTCGGGCGATGTTTTAAGAACCCGGTGCAGAGAAACAGTGTTGTTTGACATAAGATGCAATTTTATTCCTACTCATCTGGCTTTTCGGTTTCGCCCGTTTTTAAAGTGGTAGCTGCTCCACTTATTGTATGCCGTTTGTTTATTTCTTACCGACATAACAAAGGTGAAAAGAAAATCAGATTCATACGGTGGGGATATACGACAATTTGGAGGGTGGTTTGCGACCGGGTTCGTTTTTTGGCGTCTATCGGCTATCTTTGGCCCATTGAAAGGCAATAGTAAATAAGTATTGATATGTTTTTTGTTAGTGAGGCCAAACAAACCGAACCATCCATCTTCCATACGCCATTACAACAAATGGTATATGAAATGTTCAGGGAGAAAGGTGTGAAATATGAGCGGGTGGATACAGACCCCGCAATCACAATGGAAGATTGTACCAGGATAGATGAACGGCTGAACATGAAAACAGTGAAAACACTTTTTCTCTGTAACCGGCAGCAAACAAATTTCTACCTGGTGGTGACCACCGCCCAAAAGCCTTTCAAAACAAAAGATCTGAGCGCAGCGCTGGGAATTTCCCGCCTGTCTTTTGCCCCGGTTGAACTGCTGAATTCCATACTGGGAACGGATATTGGCGCCGCAACGGTGTTCGGGCTGATGTTGGACAATAAGATGGCCGTACAGCTGGTCATCGATAACGATATTCTTGCGGAAGAATGGTATGGCTGCAGCGATGGTACTACCACCAGCTATCTCAAGCTCAGCACGGCATGGGTGATAAACGAATTCATCCCCTTTACCGGCCATACGCCCAAATTCGTACAGCTATAGCCGGCTATACCCTTAAACACCCACGGAATCCCCTGGCAGCATAATAAGACTCCGCACCATTGTGATACACAAAAACATGATCATACCGGCGGTCACAGAACAACGCCCCGCCAAGCTTCCTTATGGCAGGAGGGGTTACTATCCAGCTCGATGTTTTCAGGTCAAAGCTGCCAAGCTGCTGTAAGTCGCGGTATTGCGCCTCTGTTAAAAGCTCAATGCCCATATCAGCAGCCATTTCAACGGCGCTGTTTCCCGGTTTATGCTCTTTCCTTGATTCAAGGGCTTCGTGATCATAGCAGATACTTCTGCGGCCTTTGGGGCTTTCTGCTGAACAGTCGAAAAAAATGTATTCATCCTTCGCTTTATCATATCCCACTACATCCGGTTCGCCGCCGGTTAGTTCCATTTCATCGAGCGACCATAATTTTGCCGGATTGGCTTCCAGCTTTGCCTGTAGCCTGGCCCAGTCGAGCCCCTTATGACGTTGCTTGTTTTTCTCAAAGCGGGTTTTTAATACGCTGAGCAGTGACTGTGATTGTTCTGGCGATAGTTTTCGTTTAGTGTTTTTCATATGGTTGATAGTTAACGCCTGGAATTATAGGTTGCAGCAAAAGTAAATAATTTTGTCGCAATTCATCCCTCATGTTGTCGTTTTCGCACCGGGTCTGATTCTGAAATGAATTTCATCTTTGTGTTGTCAATAAAATTCAAACTAAAACTCAAACAGCGATATGAAAAATTTACTCAAAGCCTCTCATCT
>NZ_DATCRD010000304.1:0-9058 GCF_036569185.1 Chitinophaga sp. | reverse complement strand
ACAAATCTGAAAAGCTTATGATAAGATCCATCCTCGCCGTAACCGGTCTGGCTGCTGTTACCTGCTTCGTGGCATGTAACCAGGGACAAAAACAGCCCGGCGATGCCACTTCTTCCACCCCCGACGCAGTAGCCGCTAATGTAGACAGCAGCGTGAACCCCGCACAGGATTTTTTTGATTATGCCAACGGTGGCTGGATAAAACGCAATCCCATACCCGCCGAATACAGCTCATGGGGTATTGGTAACCTTGTACAGGAAGAATTGTACAAACGCCTTCGTATCATCAATGAAAAGGCAGTGGAAAATCCTGCCGATCCTATCTCCAAAAAAATTGCCGCTTTCTGGAAAAGCGGTATGGACTCTGTTCGCATTAACCAGGAAGGCATAAAACCTATTGAAGCAGAATTGAAAGCCATTGACGCAGTTACTACCATTCCGCAACTGGTGCAAATAGCCTCCAAACTAAACATGAACACCGGGGCCTTCTGCAGCCTTTACATAGGCCAGGACGCCAAAAACAGCGAAGTGATTGCCGTTCAGCTTGGCCAGGGCGGATTAGGATTACCTAACCGCGACTACTACTTTAACACCGATGCGCGCACCACTAACATAAGAAATGCTTACCCGGCACACGTTGCTAAAATGCTGCAGTTTATCGGCTACGATAGTACCGCTGCTAAAAAAGCCGCTGCCGGCATTGTACAACTGGAAACCAGCCTGGCGAAGAACAGCCGTAAACTGGAAGCGCTCCGCGATCCTGAAGCCAATTATCATAAAATGGCAGTGACCCAGCTCAATAAAATTGCCGGGAATATCGACTGGAATGATTTCATCAAACAACAAGGCATCAATAAATTTGCCGATACTGTTATTGTTGGTCAGCCGGAATTTTACACCAATCTTAGCAACGCGGTTAAGTCGCAACCCCTTCAAACCTGGAAAGACTATCTCAAATGGAACCTGATCAATGCTGCAGCGTCACATCTCAGCGATACCATTGCCAATACCGACTTCGCCTTTTACGGCACTCTCCTGAAAGGACAGGACAAACAGAAGCCCCGCTGGAAACGCGTGCTGGACGCTGAAGAAAGCGCCATGGGCGAAGCGCTGGGGCAACTGTTTGTAAAAGAATTCTTTAACAATACCGCCAAAAAAAGATATGAAAACCTGGTAGAAGAAATACGCGGTGAATTGAAAACGCGCATTGAGCATCTCGACTGGATGAGCGACAGTACCAAGCAAAAAGCATTATATAAACTGTCGAAGATCACGAAAAAAGTAGGCTATCCAGATAAGTGGAAAGATTTCTCGGCAATGGATATCAAGGAACAATCCTACTACCAGAACATCACCGCTGCCCAACAATGGTGGCAGCGCTACGAGATCAACAAACTGGGTAAACCGGTAGACCGCACCGAATGGGATATGACCCCGCAAACATACAATGCCTACTACAACCCCAGTAACAACGAAATTGTGTTGCCTGCCGGCATCTTCACCGTTCCCGGCAAACGTGACGAAGAACTGGATGATGCCATTGTTTATGGCTATGCCGGCGCCTCCACCATTGGCCACGAAATCACACACGGCTTCGATGATGAAGGCCGCCAGTTTGATGCCGCCGGTAATCTCAAAAGCTGGTGGACAAAAGACGACGAGAAAAAATTCAATGAGCGCGCCGCTGTAATGGTGAACCAGTTTAACAATTACGTAGTAGTAGATACCCTACGCATCAACGGTAAAGCTACACTAGGCGAAAATATTGCGGACCTGGGTGGTATCCTGCTGGGTTGGGAAGCTTTCAAAAAAACGGAGCAATTCAAAAAGAATGAGAAAATTGCCGGCTATACTCCATCACAGCGATACTTCATGGGTTATGCACTGGGCTGGCTGGGACATACCAAAAAGGAATCCCTCGCCAGGCAGGTGCTCACAGATGTACACTCCCCTGCCAAATTCAGGGTGAACGGACCTTTCAGCGACGTGGACGCCTTCTACGAAGTATACGGCGTGAAACCCGGCGATGCTATGTACAGGGCGGATAGTGCAAGGGTGCGCATTTGGTAAACGCGGAAATTGTCTGACTCAGGATGCGGATTTTGTCTGACTTAGGATTATGATGATTACGCTGATTACACTGATTTTATTTTTTTGATTTTAATTGATTTAATTGGTACTTAAGAGCCGGATTTTATCCGGCTCTTTGTTTAGGTAATTGGAATGAGTTAAATTAGAGTCATTGTTTGTTTAACCCAATAGATAATTTATGATTAACCCAGACTTTAAGCATTCCGAGCTTACCGGAAAAATTATCGGTTGTGCGATGCAGGTGCATCGCATACTTGGATCAGGATTCCAGGAAGTGATCTACCAACGGGCATTAGCCATTGAAATGAGTGAAAATCAAATTCATTTTGTGAGAGAAAAAGAGATTCCTTTATATTATAAAGGACAACATGTAGGAGGAAGAAGAGCTGATTTTATCGTAGAAGATGTTGTGGCTGTAGAGCTAAAGGCTTTAATAGTAACAGAACACGTCCATTTATCCCAGGTTAGAAGCTATCTGGAAGCATATAACGTAGAAACCGGATTACTTATTAACTTTGGCCGGCCAAGCCTTGACTTTAGAAGATTAATCAACGGAAACTATAAATGAAAAATTTTTCTTTCAACACACAAAAAAAAATCAGTGTAATCAGCGTAATCATCATAATCCTGAGTCAGACAATTTCCGCGCAAAGCGCGCGGGAAACGCTTAAGCCGTTCAAGGGAACACCCCGGCATTACGTATGCCAGGAAACGAAAGATAAAGTAGTAATCGACGGTAAACTGGAAGAAACCGCATGGCAGCAAGCCCCATGGACTGAAGATTTCCAGGATATTGAAGGCGATGCCAAACCAATGCCTGCGCTGCGTACCAGGGTGAAAATGATATGGGATCAGCAGTATCTTTACATTGCAGCCACCCTGCAGGAACCCCATATATGGGGAACACTGACAGATCATGACGCCATCATTTTCCGTGACAATGATTTTGAAGTGTTTATAGATCCCGACGGAGATACCCACCAGTACTATGAAATTGAAATCAATGCTTTAAATACGGTGATGGACCTGTTTATGGGCAAGCCGTACCGCAACATGGGAGAGGCTTTGATAAACTGGGACACCAAAGGAATTATCACCGCCGTACATATCAACGGTACTATCAATAACCCATCAGATACAGATAAAGAATGGACGGTGGAAATGGCCATCCCTTTCAGTGCGCTCAGTTTCTTTAACAGGAACCAGCAACCACAGGAGAACAGTCTTTGGCGTATCAATTTTTCCCGGGTAGAATGGGATACCGATATCAAGAACGGAAAATACGTAAAACTGCAACGACCGGAACACAACTGGGTATGGTCGCCACAGGGCATTGTGAACATGCATGCGCCGGAGCGCTGGGGTTACCTGCTGTTTACCAGCAAAGCCGGCACTACTTTTCAACTGCCGCCTGCGGAGGAAGCCCGTCAATACCTGTGGCAGATCTACAGCGCGCAACTGGAATACAGGCAAGCCAATGGAAGGTATGCCAGCAGTTTAAAAGCACTGAAGATCCCTGAAAAACAAACCGGTACTAACGGCAATGTATATACGTTATCAATGGAAGGAATTTCATTGCAGTATAATGCCAGCGTTACCGGTAGTAATTTTACCGGCTCTGTAAATATTAACCAGGAAGGTAAAGTTTATAACAATAGAAAATAACGGCTATGGATAAACGTTTTTTTATAAAATCATTGGGCATAGGTGGATTGGCATTGGTAAAGCCATCGCTATCTGCCAGTGCCGCTGCTGTTGCCGGGAAAACGGCGCCTACACTGGAAAAAAATGCCGTGCAACACCGGGTATGGATTAACCCGGATCATAAAGATACTGCCGCCGTGCTGCAGGCAAGGTATGCCGCTTATAGTAAAGCAGGCATCACAGATATTATGTTTGAGGCAGATAGCCCGCTACATTTCAAAATAGCCAAAGCTAACGGTATCAAGGCACACCGCTGGATGTGGACCATGAACAGGGGAGAAAAGGAGTTGCTGGCCAGTCACCCGGAATGGTATGCGCAAAACCGTAAAGGTGAATCCTGTGCTAATCATCCTCCCTATGTGGATTACTACCGTTGGTTATGTCCCAGTAAACCGGAAGTGGTGAATTATTTGAAAAACCAGGTGGAGAAAATCCTTTCTCTGGACTATGTAGATGGTATTCACCTCGACTATGTCCGTTTCTGCGATGTAATATTACCGGTGAATCTCTGGAGCAATTATGGCATTGATCAATCGAAAGAACTGCCGGAATATGATTTTTGCTACTGCGAACAATGCCGCAATGCCTATAAGGAAAAAAGCGGTGTAGATCCGCTGCAGATAGAGCATCCCGATCAAAGCCCGTCCTGGCGTAAATTCCGCTACGACCGGATCACCAACGTAGTAAGCAATCTTGCAGCGGTGGCCAGGCAGCATAAAAAGCCTATTTCAGCAGCCGTGTTTCCTACTCCTGAAATTGCCAAACGAATTGTACGCCAGGACTGGACCAACTGGCCATTGAACGCTATCTGCCCCATGATCTATCATGGTTTCTATAAGGAAAACGTAAGCTGGATCGGAGATGCCGTAGCAGAGGGCGTGAAGGGATTACATGGTGCATTCCCATTGTATGCCGGCTTATATCTTCCAGACTTCCATGGCAATTACACTGATCTTGACAAAGCTGTGAAACTGGCCATTGAAAATGGAGCAGCAGGCGTTTCCATCTTTGGTGAAGTAACGCCGGAAGTGTTGCGGGTGCTGGGTGAAAATGCTTAGTGTATTTGAAAAAAAATTTTGGGGAGATAAAAGCATTACCTGCCTCTATCTCCCCAAGCTATTTTCAATTTTTCTAAAATAAATTCAGGGTGATCGTTGTAATGATCATAATCCTGAGTCAGACAACATCCGCTTAAAGCGCATTCGATGGTCTGTCGGCAACAGCCTTACCAAAGTTGAGGTTCGGCTTATTCCCCATTTTCACTACCAGCGTTCCACCTTTCACTACATCCTGGTGGGTAATAAAACTTTTCGTATATGGCTTACCGTTAAGCGTAGCGCTTTGAATGTAGATATTTTCCGCGCTGTTATCAATCGCCTGAACGGTGAAAGTTTTACCTGTGCCCAGTTTAATGGATGCCTTATCGAACAGCGGACTGCCTAACACATACACGCCACTGGCGGAATTTTCAGGATAGAAGCCGAGGGAGGAGAATACATACCAGGAAGACATAGCCCCACAATCTTCGTTACCTGCAAGGCCTTCCGGCTGATCGAAATAAAATTCTTTCATTACCTGTCTTACTTTTTCCGCTGTTTTCCACTGGTAGCCGGAGAAAGCGTACATGTAGGTAACGTGATGACTTGGTTCGTTACCATGCGCATACATACCAATAAGGCCGGATATATCATCGGATGCTTCAGCACCCATATCGCCTTTTGCAGTAAAGAGGCTATCGAGCTTTTGGGTGAAAGCATCATCACCACCCATCAGCTGGATCAGGCCTTCCACATCCTGTGGTACCAGCCAGGTGTATTGCCAGCCGTTGCCTTCCGTGAAATCACCTTTTTCGTGGATGGAGTTAAACGGATCATAAGGCGTTTTAAAACTGCCATCGCTCATGCGGGGGCGCACGAAGCGGATAGTGCTATCGAAATAATTACGGTAATAGGCCGCGCGTTTTTTATAGTATTCAAAGTCGGCTGTTTTGCCAAGCTTCTTTGCCATAGCGGCAATGCACCAGTCGTCGATAGCATATTCCATTGCTTTGGAAACGGATTCATATTCCTTATCTGCAGGGATATAACCCAGTTCCTTTACATATTTCAGCCCGAGGTCGTCGCGGTTGGCAGTTACTTTCATGGCTTCGAAAGCTTCTTCCGCATTGAATCCTTTAAATCCTTTCAGGTAGGCATCTACAATGGGAGGTACTGCATGGTAGCCTACCATACAGTTGGTTTCGTTGCCCATCAGCGGCCATACCGGTAATTTGCCCTGTTGTTTGTGGATGGCCAGCATTGAATTTACAAAGCTGTTCACCTTTTCAGGGTGCAGGATGGTAGCGAGTGGAGCGCAGGAGCGATAAATATCCCATAGAGAAAATACGGAGTAGTTATCGAAACCCGGGTTGGAATATACTTTTTTATCGGTGCCTCGATAGCTACCGTCATGATCGTTGAACAGGGCAGGATCAATCATGGTGTGATACATGGCTGTATAAAATACGCGGCGAGCGGCTTCATCTTTTGTTTCAATGCTCACTTTAGACAATTCCTTATCCCATTTGGCGTTGGCGCTGTTGATGGTTTTGATAAAGTCCCAGCCTGGTATTTCCGCTTTGATATTGGCCAGTGCATTTTCGCTGCTCACCGGGGAAACGCCTACTTTCAGCATTACCTGTCCGGGCGATTTATCGAATACGATCACGCCTTTGGCTTCTTTCGATTTTACTTCTTTCCCGCTTTGTTTATTATCTCCATCAAATACCTGGAATTGTTTTACCGGCACATTGGATTTAATGGCAAACCAAAGCCGCTGGTCTTCTGCCCAGCCTTTAGAGTAGCGGTAACCTTCGAGGGTATATTCATCTACCTGGCGGATAAATGTTTCTACCGGTGCATCCCATCCTATGCCTTCTTTGAGGTCGATGATGATGTTGGCCTGCTGATCTTTTGGAAAGGTGTATTTATGAAAAGCCACTCTTTCTGAAGCGGTTAATTCTGCTTTGATGTTATAGTCGTCCAGCTGAACGGCATAGTAGCCGGGGCGTGCGGTTTCCCGGTTGTGCGAATAGTGGGAGCCGTACCCTGAAGTCGGATTTTCCTGTGTGCCGCGATTGGTTCTTACATTGCCGGTGTAGGGCATAATAAGCACATCGCCCAGGTCGCCGATACCAGTTCCGCTGAGGTGCATTTGAGAGAAACCTATTAATACGCTGTCTGAATAATGATACCCTGAGCACCAATCCCAACCTTTCACAATATTGGTAGGGCCGGTTTGTACTGCGCCATAGGGAACGCTGGCTCCAACAAATACGTGTCCATGCCCGCCTGAGCCGATATAGGGGTCTACAGAAGCAACTGATTTACTTTCTACAAAGCCTGGCAATGATGCTGACTTCCTCTGTGCATTTGCCTGAATGCCGTGAAACAGCATCGCAGATAACGCAAATGCGCTACCTATCTTGATTCCCATGTTCATAATCAAAACCTTTAATAATCCGGCAATTTACGCCCGGATTATTACTTTTTCAGTTAATTTTTTCACAATACGGCAGGTTCCAACTCCCTGACAGGCGTGGGGGACACATTATTTTTCAGCAAATATTTCCTGGTATAGATGTCATAGGCGATCATGAGCCATAAAACAAGGCAGGGCAAGGCTTTCACCGCATATGGCATCGCTATGTTCCTTCTTACCCAGGGGGTTACTACATCTGAATGGGAAAAGCTGATCAGGATAATGGCAAAAAACATGAATATGTTATTCCACCTGGTTTGTGGCTGCATTACGTACCAGATACATACCGCAGGTATGGCAATGATATAGGTAGGCGATTCCGAGCTGGTGCTGAACAATACCGGGAACATCAGCGTAGAACAGAGGATATACAGGCGGAAACGGGAGTTGTAGCGGTCTTTCAGCCGGGTATACTGTAACAGGAAAAGCACTACTGCGGGAATAAGCACCACATTATTACTCAGTCCGGGCAGATGAAATACCCTTTTAATAAAGCCCCCGGCAGATATATCCTGGAACAGGATATTTGCTCCTTCATTCAGTTCGTTTTTGTGCACCAGCGCGGCATACCAATCGAAATAACATTGAATGATATATTGGGGAGAAGATATGATCATGGGCAGTGCAAACATTATTGCGCCCCATAAAATCAAGCCACCGATAAAGCGTTTGGGGTTGGGACTGAAAAAGAAAAATGCCAGTCCTACGATGCCATAAAACTTTGTAAGGGTTCCCAAAACAATGAAGAAGGCCGCCCAAAGCTCTTTTCCTTTAATAGTATGGGTAAAGGCGAGGATAATAAAGGCGCCGATGAACTGGTTCATCTGGAACCAGCTGGCGGCTCCCATCAGCTCCATTGAACAGAGCAACAGGATGATATTCTGCTGCATACGTGTGAGCGGCAATTGCCGGATGGCATAAAATAAAACGGCTGAGCCGGAGAGCGACCAGAGCATTGCGCCCAGGTTGGTATCCAGCCCTGCAAACGGGGCGATAACGATGCTGAATACCGGGCCATAAAGATTTACATCATGATAATCGGCCGGGTAGGGGATGTATAGCGGCTGTTGGTGTATGACGTGAAAAAATACGTCTTTAAATATGAGATAATTATTGATATTATGCCGGGAGATCTCCAGGATGGCGCCGATAAAGGACAATCCGAACCATAAGCTCATGATCAGCCATTCCCTTTCTGCCAGGTAATTCAGCACCGTTCTTTTTTCACGCATATCGATAAATGCTAATTAAATTAAGCTCCAATACGCTGGTATAACGCAGCTGTGCGGCGCATCCCTCTATTAATGCCTTTTACTAATCAGTGAAAGTACAGATGGAACCAGTATCTGAAATCGGGGTTAAGGTTATTTCCGTCTATGCTCCGGCTGAGCAACCGCCAAAATAATCCGGGTGATTCTTTATCTGAAATAAAACCTGGGGTTATTTCTATCTGTCCTGTTTATGCTCTAACCGGGCAGCAGCCAAAATAATTGCAGGGGAGTTTTCTATCTGAAATAAAACCCAAGGTTATTTCTATCTGTCCTGTTTATGCCCCAACCAGGCAGCAGCCAAAATTGCTGGGGAGTTTTCTATCTGAAATAAAACCCAAGGTTATTTCTATCTGCCCTGTTTATGCTCCAACCAGGCAGCAGCCAAAATAATTGCAGGGGAGTTTTCTATCTGACTACAGCACTCAGATACCTGCTAAAATAAAATCAGACAAATCAGCAAAATCATCATAATCC
>NZ_DATCRD010000303.1:0-11198 GCF_036569185.1 Chitinophaga sp. | reverse complement strand
GGCGCCTACCTGTCTGCCAATTATATAAAGACCTTCGCCAAAAATATGACCTATAAGGGCCGGCTGGATTTATTTTCAGACTACCGGCATAACCCGGGAAATATTGATGTGTTTTTCACCAATGCATTGGAACTGAAGGTAAATAAGTGGATCTCTGCCCTGCTTACTGTAGATATGATATATGATGATGATGTAAAAGTATTTGAGAATAAAGAAACTGGTGTGATGGGGCCCCGTTTGCAGATAAAACAGGTGATAGGGATCGGCTTTGCGGCCAAGTTCTGATTCGGAGGAATTTTGTTATTTTTGATATCGCGCAGCGGCACAGGAAAATGGTCCTGTGCAATTGTGCGATATCTTTTTTAAAAAACTTTAAACGCATCCCGTGAGCGAGCAAGCACCTGTCTATAAGATCAAATTACCGCAATTTGAGGGTCCTTTCGACCTGTTGCTGTTCTTCATTGAACGTGATGAACTGGATATCTACAATATCCCTATCAACACGCTCACGCAGGATTTCCTGGATTATATTCACCATATTGAATCGTTGAATATTGAACTGGCCAGCGAGTTCATTCTCTTTGTATCCACTCTCATGCGTATTAAGGCAAAAATGCTGCTGCCCCGCAAAGAACTGGATGAGCAGGGAAATGAGATAGATCCCCGGATGGAGCTGATAGACAAGATCCTGGAATATAAGCGCTATAAGCTGGCTGCTGCAGAAATGGCCGAAATGGAGGCCGACCGTATGCTGGCCGTAAAGCGGGGAAATATTGCAAAAGAACTGGCGGAGATCGGGGAAGCAACCAGCGAAGGTACCGAAGTTCAGACCCTCACCCTCTTCAAGCTGGCAAAAACCTTTGAAAAGGTGATACAGCGGATGAAAGAGCGCGATAATAAGCCCCAGCACGTTGTATATAAATACGATTATACGATGGAAGGCTCCAGGATGTATATGGAGGAGCTGGCGCGGGCAGAGCGTACTTTATCTTTTGAAAAAATATTCGATCACTGTAAAGACCGGGTGCATGCCATTTTCCTGTTCCTCAGTATGCTGGAACTGGTACAGATGAAGCATATGGGTATTATGGTGGGAGAAGGCAGGAATAATTTTATCATTGAATACATTGATCCTTCCGACAGGGAGGAGGAACCCGCAGGAACTTTAATAGATGGCTGAGAAACGTGAAAATATCGGAATTGTATCCTTACCGGAATACTCGCAGGTAGACCCGGGGTTTGTGGTATCTGGCCTGTGTGAATTAGGCGACAGTTTTTTTGACCAGATAGGCGTGCCTCACCGGCACGACTTCTACACCATTTACTGGATCAAGAAGGGTAAGCTGCTGCATACCATTGATGCGGTTACACACGAAGTAAAAAAGAATACACTTTTTTTTGTAGCGCCCGGCCAGGTGCATAACCTGCAGGCCACCGATAAAATAGACGGTTATATGATAGCCTTCCGGGATGCCTTTATGTGTTTAAAAGATCAGACACAGGTATCCGGCATTAATTCCGGGTTGTTTTTCAACAGCCAGTTCAGCAGCGTCATTCATATTGATGATGAACAGGAGAAAGATATTGATGCGATTGTGCGCCTGATGCTGAAAGAGCTTACCCTGCGTGAGCCGGAATATGAAATGGCCCTGCATGGCCTGCTGCGTTATTTCCTGGTGCTGGCTTCCCGCATAAAAGGAGAGAATGTAGCCATCAGCCCGGAACAACATGCTGCCCATAACAGCTCTATCTTCCTGAAATTCAAAAACCTGATAGAAGAAAAATACCAGGCGTTAAAAACCGTGTCTGATTACGCAGGACTTTTACATATCAAACCCGTGCTGCTGAATGAGATCAGCAAGCAGTTATCCGGTATCACCGCCGGCGAGCATATCCGCAACCGTGTGATCCTTGAAGCACAGCGATACCTGTATAATACAGACCTTACGGCGAAAGAAATTGCCTACAAACTGGGCTTTGATGATCCGCATTATTTCAGCCGCTTTTTTAAGAAATATACCAACCAGAGCCCTTCTGAATTCAAAGAGGCGTCGCGCACTTCAGTAAGCCCTTCGGTTTAAATTTTCCGCATTTTTTGAAAAAAGTCCATCAGCGGGAGAGTTTTATCCATTCTTAAAGGGTGTTACAACATGTACTTTTGTGTTGTCTTAAGGAGGCAATAAAATGAAAACACAAAAACATGTAAGCCAGATCGTAATTGCAGCCGCACCACATATGGTAGGCGATGGATTCAGGGTGCAAAGCACGCTCCCGGGCGGTACCCGTTCTGAAGGTAACAGGATCAGTCCTTTTATCATGATGGACTATGCAGCTCCCAATTATATTCCACCGAGTGTACGACCTAAAGGTGTTGGCGAGCATCCGCATAAAGGTTTTGAAACCGTTACCATTGTGTACCAGGGCGAACTGGAGCACCGCGATTCTACCGGTAGCCACGGTTCATTGTTCCCCGGCGATGTGCAATGGATGACTGCTGCCGGCGGCATTTTACATGAAGAAAAATACAGTGACGCATTCAGCAAACAAGGCGGAAAAGCAGAGTTTGCCCAGTTATGGGTAAATCTTCCCAAAGCATTTAAAAATAATCCTCCCTCCTATCAGAATCTTACCAAAGCAGAAATACCTGTGATAAAAGTAAGTGAAGAAGGATATGTGAGAGTAATTGCCGGTGAGTATGATGGTGTAAAAGGCGCTGCCAGTACTTTCTCCCCGGTGAATGTGTATGATATCCATCTGAAGAAAGATGATAAAATTACGATGAACATACCGGAAGGCTTTAACACTGCGGCAGTAGTATTCCAGGGAGAAGCGGATGTAAATGGCCAGCCGCTGAAGGGTGTGGAAACTGCCCTGTTTGAAAAGGAAGGCACCGAAGTGACCATCACTGCGCTGAAAGACACCGCTATGCTGGTGTTGAGTGGAGAGCCGATCGATGAGCCCATTTTTGCATATGGCCCATTTGTAATGAATACAGAAGATGAGATCAGGACAGCAATAGATGATTATAATGCCGGTAAAATGGGCGTATTAAGCTAATTAAACATTTAATAATACTAAAAAAACAAAGTTATATGACAACCTGGAAAATTGATCCTTCGCACAGTGATGTGCAGTTTAAAATCAAACACCTGATGATTACGACCGTAACCGGTCAGTTTGCAAAATTTGATGGTACCATGCAAACCGTTGATAACGATTTCAGTACTGCCAACATCACTTTTGAAGCAGACATCAACAGTATTTCCACCCAGAATGCGCAGCGTGATGCCCACCTGCAGGCTGCTGATTTCTTTGAAGCAGAGAAATATCCCAAGCTCACCTTCGTGTCTAAAGAGGTGAAGAAAATAGATGCAGATACTTTTAAACTGGTAGGTGATTTAACCATCCGCGATAATACCCGCCCCGTAGAGCTGAATGTTGAATTTGGCGGCGAAGTGGTGGATCCATATGGCCAGACTAAAGCAGGATTTGAACTGAGCGGTAAAATTAACCGTAAGGATTTTGGTCTTACTTTCCACGCTACTACTGAAACCGGCGGTTTACTGCTGAGCGATGAAGTGAAGCTGCTGGCCAGCGTGCAGATGGTAAAACAACAATAAAACGGATGGCTTTGACAGCGCCGGATAGAATAAGGTATTAGGAATTAACAGCAATAGAATAAGAATCAATTGCCAGGAACCATGTATAGCCGCACAGGAAACTGTGCGGCTTTTTTTATGTGCTTTGACAGCCAGGTTAGCTCCGGCGTTTTTTATTGCCGATTAATTTGTAATTTGGGCCTCCGCACTGATTTTTCTAACAGGAAAAAATAAAAATTAAACATGAAAAGATTTGCATCTGCCAATTGGCAAGGTACCGGTAAAGAAGGTAAAGGCACTTTAACTTCCCAGTCAACTGTGTTAAACAAGACCCAGTACTCTTTCAGCAGCCGTTTTGAAGATGGCATTGGTACTAACCCTGAAGAACTGATTGCTGCAGCACATGCCGGCTGCTTTACCATGAAACTGAGCTTTGTGATCACTGGCGCTGGTTTTACACCTGGTAACATTGATACCAAATGCACCATCACCCTGGATAATGGAACTATTACTACCAGCCACCTGGAAGTAACTGCCAGCGTAGAAGGCCTGGATGCCGCCAAGTTTGCTGAATTTGTAGCGGATGCAGAAGCTAACTGCCCGGTGAGCAAAGTGCTGAATGCAACCATTACCACAGATGCGAAACTGGTGTAAATAAGCGCCTGGAATCGTTACTGCGTTACGGATTTTTCATATGCCTACTGTTTTTTGAAACAGCAGCTGCATTGAAAGATCCGTATTTTTTTGTCCACGTTTTTCAACATATGATCCATTCCCGGCGCCTTTGTTTATAGCGATATTTGTAGTGTTAAAAACAAAGGAGATTTAGTTATGAAAAAAGTTATTCATCGTGCAGATACCAGGGGATATGCGAATCACGGCTGGTTGAAGAGCCATCATACTTTCAGTTTTGCTAATTATTATGATCCCAACAGGATTCATTTTGGCGCATTGCGTGTGTTGAACGATGATGCGGTGAAAGGCGGAATGGGCTTTGGCGCGCATCCCCACGACAATATGGAAATTGTATCCATTGTATTGAATGGAGAGCTGGCGCATAGCGATAACACTGGTAATAAAGAAGTGATCCGTAAGAATGATGTACAAATTATGAGTGCCGGCACAGGTGTGGTTCACTCTGAATTTAATGCCTCTAAAACAGAAGAGGTAAATTTCCTGCAGATCTGGATAATACCTAAAGAAAGGAATGTAACACCGCGTTACGATCAGCAAACATTTGATCCGGCGGCCCGTGAAAACGCTTTACAGGTGGTGATTTCACCGGATCAAAACGCAGGTGGCCTCTGGTTGAACCAGGATGCCTGGTTTACACTGGGTAAATATGAAGCCGGTAAAAAACTGGACATTACTGCAAAGGCATCCAACATCGGCACTTATTTATTTTTGCTCAGCGGTGAATTGAAAGTAGACGGTGAAACATTGAGCACACGTGATGCGATCGGGTTGTCTGAGTATGATAAGGCAAACATTGAAGTGATCAAACCGGCAGAGTTTTTGCTGATAGATGTACCAATGCTGAACTAATCATACCGTTATATACTAACCCGTTATATCTGAAAGAAGATCAGTCGTTACGGCTGGTCTTCTTTTATATTTTTACCGGCATCATTATTAAAGTCACCCGCGAATTATGTTACTAGCAACAGATCTGGACGGTACATTCTTAGGAGGTACATCGGAAGATAAAGAGAAATTATACAGTTTATTACAACGGCAAAAAGAGATACAGCTGGTATTTGTAACCGGCAGGGGAATACGCAGTGTGTTGTCGCTGCTGGAAGATAATGTTTTGCCACGGCCTGAATATATTATCTGTGATGTAGGCGCTACCGTAACCCATTTACCTACATTAACTGCGGTAGAGCCGGTGCAATCGGGTATTGCAGCCAGGTGGCCGGGAGAACAGGTAAGGGAAACCCTGAAAGCAGTGAGAGGATTACTGCACCAGGAAGCGCATCAGCAATACCGTTGTTCGTACTATTACGATAACAGTACAGATATAGACAGTGCACGTGAAATAGCGGCATCATTGCAATGTGACATGGTTTTATCTGCCGGTAAATACCTCGACATATTGCCTGCCGGTGTGAACAAGGGATTTACGCTGAAGCAGTTGTTGGAGGTGCTGGCTTTGCCGCATCAGAAGGTACTGGTAGCCGGTGATTCCATGAACGATTACTCTATGTACGAAACCGGGTTCAAGGGTGTGGTTGTAGGTGATTCGGAACCCGAATTAATGGCCCGTACCGCAGGGATGCCGCATGTATTGCAGGCACAGCGGCCCGGCGCCGGTGGAATACTGGAAGCGATGGATTTTTTTCCTGAATTCAGAATTTATCTGTAAAAAGGTGGAGGGAGAATTGAAAAAGATTGTACCTTAGAACAGGTCTTTTCGGATAAAAAAAATGGCTATTGACAACAACGTTTGGTATGATGAATAGTTTTTTAATCATCATTTAAATTGATAAATCAATACACCATGGAAATTACAACTCCCACCGAAGAACTGCACCAGCAGTTAAATTCCTGGAAAGAAGAAGTAAATGAAGTCAGAAATGAAGTGAAAATGATGCGGGAGCGACTGGAACAGATCGCGCTCAGCAAAGCTTCCAGGGATGTGATGACACAGGTTGAACATTTTGAAAACCGTTTATTGCGTGAACGTGAAGTGGCAGATGAAATGCATCACGACATTAAGCAATGTGCTAAAAGAGTAGCCAACACACCGGTAACAGTGATACATGACGACCGGCCCATTGATGACTTCCAGACCATACAGCACCGTATGGAAATTTTCCGCAAATTGTATTTATCATTAAAGGAAGAGTTCAACCAATTTATACCCTGCGAGGTATAACTACTGGAGAGTTTTTACCTTGTGCTCAATTTTATGAATGATTTCATCCAGCTGACGGGTGGATTCATGCAACCATTCCATGAGTTGAGTGTTGAGATGAAGATCCTGGTTGCTTTTATCGAACAGGCCGGCAATACTAAGTATAGATACCACCGGGCGGCGTATTTCATGTGAGTTGATCCAGGCAATTTCCTTTAGCGCTTTATTTTGTTCTTCCAGCTGGGAGGCTTGTTTTACGAGCCTGTCGTGGGTAAGCTGTGCCTGAAGCTCATAGCGCATACCAAGCTCACGGGCCTCTTTCACTGCCTGTATCTGTGCATCCACATCTTTCGCCATAATAAAGCGGGCGTTTTTACCATAATAAGTAGCAGCAAGAGAGTAGATCTCCACAAAAAAATTTGCGCCGTCTTTTTTACGGTGCTTCCAGATACCCCTGTATTCATCGCCACTGCAATATTCTGCAGCGTTTTCGAGGAATAGCGGTATATCTTCTTCATTACGTATATCCTTTAGCGTTAGTTTCAGGAATTCTTTTTTGCTGTAACCATATTTTTCTGTGGCTGCATTGTTAACAGATAAAAAGCGCATCGTAGCTTTTTCATAGATCCACATTGGGATGGGGTATTCATTGAAGAGACGTTCAAACTGAAGGGAGCGTTTATCATATAAGAAAGTAGTCATGAACAACAGGGCAAATACGCTGCAAAGTATTACTATGTTGAATGACAACAATAGTGGTGAAGGGTGGAACGCGCCTTTAAACAACAGGTAGCCGTTTATTATAATGACTACAAGCAGCAACGACAGGCACGTAATTTTTATTGGGGCATTCCGCATCACCTGATTTTCCTCATAATTTAGCCAAAATTCCAGCAACTGAAAAATAATATCAGATCATTATGATTGATACTAATTTTTATATTATGTGATTTCATAATTCAAGTATTACTTCATCACTTGCAGGATATCCCACACAGGTAAGCACCAGGCCCTCCGCAAGCTCTTTGTCGGTGAGCACTTCGTTGACCGGCATCCATACTTTGCCGCTTACACATTGCGCTGTACAAGAGCCGCATACGCCGCCTTTACAACTGTAGGGAAGTAATACTTCGTGGGCAAGTGCATAGCTCAGGATTGTTTCGTTACCCGGAACAGCGAGCTTATATTCTGCATTCCGGTAACGGATGATTACCTGTTTCGGATCATGATCCTGTGGCAAAGGTGTTTTAGCAATCCTGGCGTCTGTATTTACCACGAAATTCTCTTTATGCAGCTGAGCTTCGTTAAAGCCCATAAATGTAAGTGTGAGCAGGATGGTACGCATATAATCGGGTGGCCCGCAAAGGAAGAACTGCGCATTTTTCCGGCGGTAGCGTAGATGTGCATTTACCAGTTGCTCCAGTAAAATATTGTTGAGCCTTCTGTAAGTGTGAAGGCTATCGGGATCGTTGCTGAAAAGCCATATGCATTCTAATTGCTGCGGATAGCGGCTTTGCCAGTTTTGAAGCGCTTCACGGAAGATAGTTCTTTCCGGTGTGGTGTTGCTGTAAATCAATTTAACATGGACATTCTCTTCTGTTGTCAGTATATGTTTCAGCAGTGAAAATACCGGGGTAATACCGCTTCCTGCGGCCATCAGGAAAATATCCTTCTCCGTATTGTCTGACTTTTCGTAGGTGAACCTGCCCGATGGTTCCAGCGCGGTAACGATATCGTTTACTTTCCAGCTGTGAATAAGATGACGGGATATTTCCCCGTTTTCTTTTTCGCGGATTGTTACAGAAAGATAGGGATCCACGCCCGGAGTAGAGCTGAAAGAATAGGAGCGCCTGTATTCTTTGTTATTGAGGGTGATGAGAAAAGTGAGGAATTGGCCCGCGAGATATACCAGTGGTTCCGGAGATGTATTTTCCAGCTTATAAGTATAAGTACCGGGTGTTTCGCGTATGATCTCCGTTATCCTGAGCTGAAAGTACATGGTATAAAAAAGTTTAGCTATTCAACCATTCAATTTCAGGGAAATCAAATAGCTGAATAGCTAAATAACTAAATTCTTTTATTAAATGGTGACAGTAATTTTTTCTTTCAGCATATCCCTGGTGGCGCTTGCAATACCAGCTGCATCATAGCCACATTCGCGGTATAATTCTTCCGGTTTACCATGTTCTACAATTTTATCGGGAATGCCTAATCTTCTGACAGATGCCTTATAGTTATTGGATACCATGAATTCGATAACGGCGCTGCCGAAGCCTCCTGCAATGGCGCCATCTTCAACGGTAATCACTTTGTCGAACGACTGGAAAATATCATGTAACATGGCTTCATCCAGTGGTTTTACGAAGCGCATATCGTAGTGAGCGGGCTGCAGGCCATCTCCAATAAGCTCTTTACATGCTTCCACTACGAAGTTGCCGGTGTGCCCCAGGGAAAGTATAGCAATATCTTTTCCGTCGCGGATCTTGCGGCCGGTGCCTGGTTTGATAGCTTTAAACGGCATACGCCATTCCGGCATTACGCCTTGTCCGCGTGGGTAACGGATTACGTAAGGCTGATCATTTTCCGGTAATTGGGCGCTGTACATCAGGTTGCGGAGCTCTTCCTCATTCATGGGAGCGCTGATGATCACATTGGGGATACTGCGCATATAGGCAATATCGTAGGCGCCATGATGGGTGGGCCCGTCTTCTCCTACAAGTCCGGCCCTGTCGAGGCAGAATATCACGGGTAGCTTCTGGATGGCTACATCGTGTACGGCCTGATCAAAGGCGCGCTGGAAGAAGGAGGAGTAGATAGTACAGAAAACGCGCATGCCCTGTGTGGCCATTCCGGCCGAGAGGGTAACCGCATGTTGTTCGCAGATACCCACATCAAATGCTCTTTGCGGCATTTTCTCCATCATAAATTTGAGGGAGGAGCCGGAAGGCATAGCTGGGGTGATACCGATAATTTTATCGTTTTGTTCTGCGAGCTCAATGATAGTATGGCCAAAAACGTCCTGGTATTTAGGAGGTTGTGGGCTGGTAACCGGTTTTTTAAATATTTCACCGGTAATTTTATCAAAGAGGCCTGGTGCATGCCAGGTGGTCTGGTCTTTTTCTGCGAGGGCATAGCCTTTACCTTTGGTGGTAACGATGTGCAGCAGTTTGGGACCGGGAATATCTTTCAGATCCTGGAGGGTATCGGCCAGTTTGGTGATGTTATGGCCATCAATGGGGCCAAAGTAGCGCATCTTCAGTGCTTCGAAGAGGTTGCTGGATTTTGACACCACGCCTTTGAGGCTGGCTTCCAGTTTGGAGGCCATATCGCGGGTAAACTTCTTTCCTACAGGTAATTTGCCCAGCAGGTTCCACACATCATCCCTCACTTTGTTGTAGGTGGGGGAAGTGGTGATATCTGTGAGGTATTCTTTCAGCGCGCCCACATTAGGATCTATGGACATGCAGTTATCGTTCAGGATGATCAGTACATTGGCGTTTGCCACACCTGCATGATTGAGGGCCTCAAATGCCATACCTGCGGTCATGGCGCCATCGCCGATCACTGCAATATGCTGGCGGTCGAATTCTCCCTTATAGTGGGAAGCCATTGCCATACCGAGGGCTGCCGAAATGGAGGTAGATGAGTGGCCTACCCCAAAGGTGTCGTAGCGGCTTTCGTCCCTTTTGGGAAACCCGCTGAGGCCCTTGTATTTCCGGTTGGTTGGAAATGATTCCCGGCGGCCGGTAAGGATCTTATGTCCATATGCCTGATGCCCTACGTCCCATACCAGCTGATCGTAGGGGGTATTAAATACATAATGCAAAGCGACTGTCAGCTCCACTACGCCCAGACTGGCCGCAAAATGGCCACCATGCACACTTACCACATCAATAATGTACTGACGCAGCTCCTCACATACCTGGTGAAGCTGTTCTTTACTCAGCTTTCGCAAATCAGCGGGATATTCTATCTGGCTCAACAGTTGACCTGCCTTAATATTCATAATTGGGCTCAGGGTTTATATGAAGTAACAAAAATACATAAAAATAAGCGGTAAATAATGTAACTATGACAGGAAAATAGGACAGTTCCATGATATCTCACCATTCAGATACAGCCATCTGCCATTTACCTTTTCTGATTCACCATTTATAACATTTAGGTTTCTGCAGGGGGCGCTGTAGGGTATTTTTGGAATATAGGTGAAGTTTACTAATTTGATTGAATGTTTAAACAAATAAACAAATATTGGTGGTGCCAGATATTGGGGTGGTCGGCGTATTTTCTGATCAATGTTTTCTTCGCCTTTTCTGTTTACAGAAAAACGTCACCGGATGCGGCTTATTATCTGAACCTGGTAATTTTTGTTTTATTCGGATTTATGGCCACCCACCTGTTCCGCAACCTCATCCACAGGTTTGCATGGGTGAACTATAATTTTGAGAACCAGATCTTATTGTTTATCGGGTTGATGACGGGGTCGGGGCTGGTATCATATATCGGTTATTACTTTTTTGGGATATACCTGTTGCACTTATCGGATACGCCTATCCAGGTGGGGATTGTGGGTTCTTTCCTGATCACTACCATCTGGTGGTTTCTTTATTTTATCTGGCATTATATCGAGAGGAACCGCAGGTCGCAGGTAGATCAGCTGAAGCTGGAAGCTACGGTGAAGGAGCTGGAGCTGAAAACGATCAAGGCGCAGATGAACCCGCATTTTATTTTTAACGCGCTGA
>NZ_DATCRD010000302.1:0-29902 GCF_036569185.1 Chitinophaga sp. | reverse complement strand
GAAAGCAGGTTGGATACTACAAACACAGCCAGTACAAGCGACATCAGCAGCTTACGGTTTATATTGGTGGTCAGGGCAGTTATAAAGGGCGATGACACCGCTACTGTTAACGCAAACGCACTTAACAGCCATCCCGCTGTGTCTACGGAAACATCAAATACCTTGGCCAGGTTAGGCAGCACGCCTATAACGCCGAATTCGGTGGTAATAATTCCAAAGGCTCCCAGAGCCATTGCGTAAATCGACTTTTTCATTGATGTATTGATTTGAATATTTGAATGTTTCGATATGTTTATGACGGTAAATATTGCTTATCCGGGCTGAAAGCACTATGGCTTCAGGGCATTCAGGCGATCAATATAATCACCCAGCACTTTTTGGTTTAAAATGTACTTCAGGTTGCGTCCCTCTTTTTCAGGTATGAGCAAATCTGCATCTACCAGCTGCTTCAGGTGGTGGGAAACGGAAGGTTGGGTAAGATCCAGCATATCGGTTATCTCTGCACAATACAAACATCCCTGCTTCTTTTTGAAATGCTGCAGGATGGTGATCCTGCTGGCATCGCTCAGTGCGCGGGATATTTTCTCAAATTTTCTATTGTCCATATCCGGGAACAAATTATTTCAGGAGCAAAGATAAGAAAAAAAATATAGAAACATATAAATGTTTCTATCGGATGAAATATAATTATTAAGCGCTACCGGGTTTATCTGATGAAAACCGGGTAGCACTGCCGGAAAATTAAATCATTTATTTACTTCCGGGCACCGCCTGTGGTGTTGTGGTAGGTCCTTCCACCACCAGTTTCCCGTCTTTTAAGATCTTCATCCGGTCAATAAAAACAACGCGTTGATCGCCTGTGGCGGAAGTGCGGGCATGATATACACAAAGCATTTCCTTTCCATCCGGGGAGTAGGTAATGCTGTTGTGGCCAGTGCCGGTAACGGTGCCGCCTTTCTCCACGTTTTTTTGCAATACCGGATTATTGGCGCCTTTTACAAAGGGCCCCAGCGGGCTTTTGGAAGTGGCATAGCCTACTGCGTAGTTCTTTCCGCCGAAATAATTGGCAGAGTACATCATATAGTAGGTATCTCCTTTTTTGAAGGCAACGGAACCTTCTGTCCACCGGCGGTTCACCTCTTTTGAAGTAACGGAGCGGCTTTCCCATTCCGCATGTTTATCATCCATTTTAACCGGCGGGCGTAATAACAGTACCGGCTCGCCAATTACACCGCTGAAATCGGGCTTTAGCTCAACGCCGTACACCCAGCTTTCCTCTACGGTATCAAACCATCCTTTTTGTTTGGCCCAGGCAGCTACTTCGCTTTCTACAGGATGCTTATAACAGCAACGGGAGTAATAAAGATAGATTTTACCGTTTTTATCAAAGAGCACATTGGCATCAATAACAGGATAGCCGGGATCAAAAACAGGACGGTTACTGATGTCGGTGAATGGCCCGGTAGGACGGTCGGCCACCGCTACGCCGATGCGGAAGTTTTCAAGTTCTTTGGTAGGATTATCTTTCCATTGGGCGCTGTAAAACATATAAAACCTGCCTTTATATGCATACACTTCAGGCGCCCAGTAAGCGCCGTTCCATGCGGCAGTGGAATCGCTCCAGCCGTGCTCGTTGGCGGCATAATATACCTGGCCTTCATCTTTCCAGTGCACCAGGTCGGTAGAGGAATAAGCGGCAAATCCATTTTTGGCAATACCACCGGTGCCATACATGTAGTATTTGTCGCCCGCAACATGCAATACATACGGGTCGCCAAACTCCACCGGCAGCGGGTTCTGGTAGGTGCGGCCTGATTGAGCCATCAGCCCGGTGGTATGCAGGACCAGTGTCAGCAGAAAACATCCAATCGAAATCTTCATTATTTGATATTTATACAATAGAAACAGATGATCTCAAATATAATCATCAAAAGGAATTATTTATTTATTTCCTGTCAACCCATTCGCTTACTAATTTCCGGTATGTTTCTCCGATGGGCAAACAGGTGCCGTCTGTCATCCGTATCTGGTTGCCTTCAATGATCTTCATTTTATCCAGGGGAATGATATAGGAGCGGTGAATGCGCACAAACTGGCTGGCAGGTAACTTATCCAGTATATCTTTCATGTTTTCCAGCACCATAATTTTTTCGTCGCTGGTATGGATGCGGATATAATCTTTGAGCCCTTCTATATATAAAATTGATTCCGTTGCTATCTTATAATGTTTCCGGTCGGCTTTTACAAACAGGAAGTTGTCTGTATCTGTGTGCTGGAATGTGCGCAGCCAACGGTTATACTTTTCTATGCTTTGATAAAACCGGTTGAAGGTAACCGGTTTCAGCAGGAAATCTACCACGTGGAACTGGTAAGCCTCCAATGCATATTGAGGATACGCGGAAATAATGATGAAATTGTGCCGCTGATTGAAAAGCTGCATAAGCTCTATACCTGTAAGTTGCGGCATCTGTATATCCAGGAAAATTAGATCCACTGCTTCATTGTTCAGTATTTCAATTGCCTTGAATACATCGCTGCCGGCATATACCAGGTTAAGCTGCGGTACTTTTGAAACATAGTCGGCCACCAGCTTTACAGCAAATGGTTCGTCGTCCAATATGATGCAATTTGTTCTTTTCTTCATCTTAGTTTAATTAACAGTGCTGCTGTAAACCGGTTGTTTTCGTTAGCCAGGAGTAGTTGATGCCGGTTGGGATAATGAATTTCCAGCCGTTTTTTTAAATTATCAAGACCAATCCCGCCTAGTTTATCTTTCTTTTGCGTACCAATTTCATTGGTTATTTTAAAAATGAGCTGTTCCTTATTGGCGCTAAGCCTTATGTTTATAGGGCTGTTGCCGGAAGTTACGCCATGTTTCAGGGCATTCTCTACCAACGGGGATAGCATATAAGGAGGGATCTCTATATGCTCATTTTCTATTTCGCTGGTGAAATTTACGAAACCGGTTTCCTGGTGCCGTAGTTGTTCCAGTTCAATATATGCCTTGATATAATCCACTTCATCCGGCAGGTTAATCTTTTCTTTTTGCGATTCATAAGTGGTGAACCGCATTACCTGGCTCAGCTTTTCAATCGCGGTTAATGATTTGTCGGATTGAAAGTACACCATCGAGTAAATATTGTTTAACGTATTGAATACAAAATGCGGGTTGATCTGGGCCTTCAGGAATTTGATCTCAATGTTTTTATTTTCTTCAAGGATGGTTTGGTTATACTCCAATAGCCGGATGAAGTAAATACCCAGCCAGAGGAAGGAGCTGAAGATGATGGGCATGCTGCTATAATGCAGGTTGTCGAGCATATAGTTGGCAAAGGTGGGATCAATATAATTTGTTTTGTTGAACAACGCTCCTGTAATCACCTGCTCCAAAAGCCATCTCAAACCGGTAAAGAACAAATAGGAAATGAACATACCGGCGAACAGTTTTTTCCACCGGAAGGATTTGAACACCTGTTTCATCACTATAAAATAGTGGAAATAGAAAGTAGCTATAAATACAAGCAGGTAGGTGGTATAAAACAGATCAGGGATCACTAACCGGGCATGGAAAGGATTTTTTACAAAAGTAAAGTAGGCGGTAAGTATCCAGAATATGAGATGGATAATCAATTCTTTCTTCCCTGATAATATCCCCTTATATAGCATTCAATCATTTTTTACAAAAGTATTCATTCTGAAAACGATTTGAAACAGGGTTTGTAGACCAACGAAGGGGGTTTGTCGATAAAAGTGGCTGATGAGGTTTATTCCGTGGAATTTCGCAGCACTTAACCGTAACACATGAAACAGATGATCTTTTTATTAGCCGCCGTTTTAAATGGGGCCATCGCATGGGGCCAGCAGTACACTGTAAAGGGGAAGGTGGTTAACCAGCATAACAACCCTATGCCTTTTTTGTATACCAGCTTATTGAACAATGATAATATAGCTGTTCAGCAAACAATGACCGACAGCCTGGGTGGTTTCTCCATAAAAGCGGCAAAGCATACTTACCGTTTAATCATCAAACAATTCGGGCGGGAATACCTGAACAGGGAAATTGTGCTTGACAGGGATATTGATTTAGGGATGATCAGCATCCGGGAGGTTACCGAGTTGCAAGGCATTACCATCTCCGGCAGGAAAAAACTTGTTGAACAAAAAGCGGACAGGCTGGTATTTAACGTGGAAAATGCCGTTATGCCCGCAGGCGGAACAGCTTTGGATGTGCTGAAGTCTACCCCGGGCATCAGGGTGCAGAATGATAATATTTCCATTGTTGGTAAGGGAGAAGTGTTGGTAATGATAGATGACCGCCTGCAGAGAATGTCACAGGAAGATCTGTCCACTTTCCTGAAATCCATTCCTGCCGGTAATATCAGGAGCATAGAAGTGATCACTACGCCACCGGCCCAATACGAAGCGGAAGGCAACAGTGGATTGATCAATATTAAAATGAAAAAAGCCAGGGCCAACTCCTGGGATGCCGGTATCGGCGCCGCATACACGCAGAAAACCTATGGAGGCACTAACCTGCAGGGCTTATTCAACTATAACCGGAACAGGGTTGCCCTGCAGGCATCTTTAAGCAAGGGGAAACAACGGCTGCTGACAACTTCTGAAGAGCAGATATTTTATACAAATGAATTATGGAAACAGGAAGTGCATAACAAATCCACCAGCGATGTGCTGAGCGCGAGCCTGGGCATTGATTATAAGTTAACGGGTAAATGGACAACCGGATTCAAATACCTGGGCAGCTTTACCAGCCGGGAATCCGCCAACCAGCCACTTATCACCCGTTATGCCAATGATCCACGGCTGGTGAATGGTTATGTGGCATCGGATGTACAGGCCCGTAATAAGCCTGAAATGAATGCGCTTAACTGGTATCATGCCATCACATTGGATTCTTCAGGAAAACGGGTTACGGTGGATATTGATTTTTTTAGTTACCGGAAGAAGGATTACCGGTTCTTTTCAGGAAATGAACTGGACCATAATGAAGGGACTATTCCCGGCACCTTCTTTTCTTCTGCCAATTCCAATATTAACAACATTAGAAACTATTCAGCCAAAACGGATATATCTCTTCCTTATAAATGGGCCAGTATCGCCTTTGGTGGCCGGGCTTCGTATACCAACACCAATAACGACCTGGTAGTGTATGATCATCACACCGGAAGCCCTGTATTAAATGCGGATCAATCTAATATCTTTAATTATAAAGAGTATAATGAGGCTTTATACTTTTCCGCCACAAAGAAAATAACCTCCAGGTGGGAAACGCAGATAGGTATGCGTATGGAAGCTACACAAACTAAAGGGTATTCCAAGAATCTTGATCAAACCAATACCAGCAAATATATTAAACTGTTCCCGACAGCTTATATCACTTATTTACCGGATGATAATAATTCTTTCTCATTCAGCTACAGCCGCAGGATCCGCCGCCCGGATTTTGATTACCTGAACCCGTTCGTTATCCGTACCAGTCCATATTTTTATGCAGAAGGGAATCCACATCTGAAACCATCGTATATCGATAATCTTGAGTTTTCTTATATTAAAGATCAGCGCTGGGGCAACTCATTTTACTATTCACAGGTAACTGATTTCGGGCAGGAATTATCTATTACAGATGGAGCTACCAATATCACCCTGCAAACACCGGTGAACTACGCCAATACTTACCAGTTGGGGTTTTCCAGTTATTATAATATGAGCAGGTGGGCATGGTGGAACAGTGTTACAGGTTTTAACGTGAACTACCAGCATGTGAAGTCTAAGGCCAGCTTTGTGCAATCAGTAGAAGGCTATAATGCCTACTTCTACACTAATAATGATTTTACGCTGAACCGTTTAAAATCTGTTTTCTTTAGCGCAAATTATGCTTTACAACTGCCGGGCCGTTACCAGATCTTCCATATTTCCACCATGAATATCCTGGATGTGTCCATGAAATTTTTGCTGGCGGGCAAAAAGCTCACGCTTACTGTTACAGGAGAAGACCTGCTGAATGCGCAACGGCCGCTGATTACTTACTATTCTAATGGTGTAAAGAACGCCGTGCGTAGCTATGGCGATACCCGGGGCGGCAGGATCTCTGTCAGCTATAAGCTGGGTAAGAACAGCATTAAATTGAAACAAAGGGATTTTGGAAATGAAGAGGAGAGAGGCAGGGCGGATTAGGAAAATTAAACTATGTTTACAGCACAATAACAGGGCTAACAATATTGGAGAAAAATGATAAACATAAAGACCGGGCGCTTTTTTCCCGGATAGCCGAAGGGGATGAGCAGGCATTTGAGGAGCTGTTTCATATTTATATGCCGCAGCTTTACAGGATCATTTATAACCTGGTGCCTGTGGAAGCCACCGTTAAAGACCTCACCCAGGAGGTCTTTTTGTATTTGTGGCTGGGGCGGGAAAAGCTGCCGGAAGTAGAAGAACCTCAGTATTGGATTTCCCGCATTGCCTATAATCGTTCTTTTAAGTACCTGAAACAGCAGAAGCTAAGGGCTGTTCAGCCGGGACCGGCCCATGAATTTCATTTGCATACCAATGAAACCGAAGACGCGGTTAATCTTTCAGAAACCACCCGGCTTATCCGCCAGGCCATAAATGAGTTGCCGCAACAGCAACAAAAAATATATCATCTCAATCGCATATCAGGTAAAAAGCCAGCAGAAATTGCCGCAGAACTGGATATCTCCGTTCAGGCGGTACGAAATTCACTCACCCGCTCGGGCAAAGTGATCAGGGAATACCTGGTAGATCACGGCATTGAAATCCCCCTCATTCTGATCCTTTTGCACCGTTTTTAAAAAAAGTTTGTTTTGCTTGTGTATATTTCCTGTCTCCAGGGTACTATAGTCATGTGATACCGCCGGAAGCGCCGGCAGATTGCGCATTAATGCCATCAATATTAAACTAAATACAAATATTTGGACAGTAAAATTATTGAGAGAGCCAACCGGTTGCTGGATCTTATACATGCGGAAACGGCCGGGCCAGATGATTATGAAGAGCTGATGCAACTGATGGAAGCGCATCCGGAGCCCTGGCTGATCATGCATGTACAAACGTATTTCAGCCGGAAACCGTTGAATGTTCCCGGTGATATGCCTTCTTCCCACAGTCCGGCCTGGCAGAAGGTACTGCAAAATGTACTGGAGGCCGACAAGTCGTCTGTTGATGAGGTGGTGGGCACTCCTGTGCGCCCTGTGCGTACCTGGTGGCGCGTAGCCGCTGCGGTAGCGTTGCTGGTAGCTGCAGGCGCCTGGTATTTTGTGCGTATAAACAATGAGGCGCTTTCGCCGGTAAAGCAAATGGCTGCGATCCCTGTGGAGCCGGGTAAAGACGGCGCCATTTTAACACTGGCAGATGGAAGTACCATCGTATTGGACAGTTTGGGCAACGGGCAGGTGTCGGCGCAGGCAGGTGCACGGGTAATGCTGAAAGACGGGCAGCTGGCCTATGAGCCAACAGGGAAGGGGACCGGCGCGGTAGCCTGGAATACTATTTCCACTCCCCGGGCAAGACAATTCAGGATTACCCTGCCAGACGGCACACAGGTATGGTTGAACGCTGCTACTGTATTACACTATCCCACTGCTTTTACGGGTAGTGAAAGAAAAGTGCAGCTTACGGGAGAAGCTTATTTCGAAGTGGCTCAAAATGCTCATCAGCCTTTCCGTGTAATGATAGGGGATACCGCAGCCGTAGAGGTGCTGGGCACCAGCTTTAATATTAATTCCTATGCAGATGAACCTGTGGTGCGGACCACCTTGCTGGAAGGCAGTGTAAGGATGAAGAAAAAACAGGAAACGGTATTGCTGCAACCCGGTGAGCAGGCGGTAATGCAGCATCATATTTCCGTCAGTAAAAATGTGGATGTAGCCGGGGTAGTGGCCTGGAAAAGCGGCAAGTTCAATTTTGAAGGCGTATCGCTGGAAGAATTTATGCGGCAACTGGCCCGCTGGTATGATATAGAAGTAGAATACAGGGGGAATACACCGAAGATGGTGATCAGGGGTAAGCCCGGCCGTGACCTTCAACTACAGGATCTGCTGGATGCGTTGGCCGACTTTGGCATCCGCTATAAACTCGAGGGACGGAAACTAATAATCAATTAATCAATCAAATTTTATTGCTGATATGAGGAAGTACCGATGAAATAACAGCGGCCTGAAAAAAGCCGGAGAGTGCTTGGAACCACTCTGCCGGCAATAATTGGGCTGATCATCAACAATTATCTCGCTAAAGAATCAACTGTTTATTCAATCAACCAAACTGTTGCAAAAGTATGAAATTAATCACTTTTTGTAACGGAGGGGCATTCTTTGTCAGGCCCTTCCCGACATCAACCAAATCAGGGATCGCTGCTTTGTTTAATTGCGATCCTGCAATTAAAAGAAAACTTCTGATGCAGGTTAAATTAATCGCCATCCTGTTAACAGGTTTTATCTGTCATGTATCGGCAAAAACTTTTTCACAAACTGTCACGCTCTCAGGTTCTAACCTGAAACTGGAAAATGTGCTGGCGGCTATTGAAAAGCAAACCGGTTATACCGCGCTTTACAATGAAGCGGATTTCAAAAATGCAGCACCTGTTTCTTTGTCGGTCCGCGACTTGTCGTTAAAGTCATTACTGGATGTTGTTTTTGCAGAACAGCCGCTCGCCTATACCATCAGGCGAACCACTATCTTTATTCGTCATAAGCCGGAGGAGGCAGGAAGGAAGGCCGCCGGGCCGGTTATCCTCCCAGGCCCGGTAAAAGGGCAGATCACCGATTCCACCGGCAGGGCGTTGCCAGGTGTAAGCATTAAGGCCATGAGAGGCAGCGCCATTCTTACGGCAACACAAACAGATGCCAGGGGCGAATTTGCCATAGGAGTACAGTTACAGAAAGGAGACAGGTTGTATTTATCTTCCATAGGCTTCGAAAGCCAGCTTGTAGCATTGGACGATACCGGCGCCCCGCTGCACATCGTGATGAAGCATATTGTGAATGCGCTTACTGCCGTTGAAGTGGCCACTGTGAACACCGGCTATCAGCGTATCCGGCCGGAACAAAGTACGGGTGCGGTATCGCAGATAAGCACCAGGGAATACGAGTCCAGGATCAGCAGCAACTTCCTGGATGGTTTGGTGAACCGGTTACCAGGACTTATGATCAACAATAACGTAACCTTCACCAATAATGGCGATGCGCGGCCTTTGTTCAATATCCGTGGCATTTCTACCATGTCGGCCAATGCGAATCCGCTGATTGTAATAGATGGCTATCCCACCGAGCTGACGCTGGATATGGTGGATCCCAATGAAATCAAATCCGTAACGATATTAAAAGATGCTGCGGCTGCTACTGTATACGGTGTGAGAGCTTCTAACGGCGTGATTGTTATTGAAAGGAAGCAGGCGGCCATTGGTAAGCCCAGCTTTGCTTTCAGGGCAACAGCCGGGATCACCCCAAAGGAAAATTACAGCCGTTACAGATGGGACGATAATGCTTCTTCAATCGTTACTGGTTATCAGAAAGATCTTTATTCGAACAGTGTCGACGCATCTACCTGGGCGCGGTTATCAACATCCAACGGTGGAGATATATCCAGTCAGAAGGTGTTTTATATACTGGCACAACAGGCGGCCAATATGATTACGCCTGATCAGGCAGCCACCGCCTTCGCCGAAATGAAAAATTATGATAACAAAGATGATTACAGCAGGTTATTTCAACGGCCTGCGGTAACGCAAACTTATAACCTGAATGTATCAGGAGGTAATGGTAATGCGCTGTATTATATTACAGCTAACTATACCGGTAACCGGCAGCAGGAGATCGAAAACGCGAACAGCAGGTTGCTGCTTTCTGCCCGAAGCACCCTGAAATTCACCCAACGGCTTTCACTGGAATTAACCACCGATTACCAGGAACAGTTTGTGAAACAGGCGCCTGTGCCGGATATTACCACCATTGCGCCTTATGAGCGTTTCCAGGATGTAAATGGGAAACCTGCTTATATTACAGGAGCAGGTATTTCTCCCTATTACAATGATGTACTGGTATCTTTAGGCTTATATGACCAGCTTTATTATCCGCTGACAGATGTAAATGGGATCAGGGATAAAACGCATACAGTTAATAATCGTATCACAGCAAATTTCAATTATGTTATTGGCAGCGGTTTCGATCTGTCGTTCGGGGGAATATATGAAACCTCCCGCGCAGACCTGGATTACTACGCCTCCGAGCAAACCTCTGTTGCCAGGGGATATGTAAATAGTTATGTAGCAAAGAACGCCGATGGAATATTCAAATATAATATTCCCAAGGGCGGTTATCTTCGCCAGCAGACGGCCAATACCTCCAGCTACACCGTCCGTGCCCAATTGAATTACAATAAAAAAATAAACGGTTTACATTCCGTCAATGGTATCCTGGGTGCGGAAGTAAGGAATCTTATCAATAAAAGCAACCTGGCCTCTTATTTCGGGTATAATGATGAAACGCTCCTGCAACAGCCAGTAGATTATGCCGGTATTACCACAGGGGCGATCCGTGGTACATTTAATCTGGGCTCTCCTTTTCAGAACCAGTTCAATACCTTGTTTGACCAGCAGTATACGGAAGACAGGTTTTTATCGGGATATGCCAACATTGTTTATTCCTATAAGAATACCTACTCCCTTACAGGAAGCGCCAGGATAGATCAGTCGAACCTCTTTGGCACCAACCCGAAGTATAAGTATAAGCCGCTTTGGTCTGCCGGCGCTGCCTGGAATATCCATAACGAAAACTTTATGCAGGATATCACCTGGATCCGGCAGCTCAAACTGCGCATGGCTTATGGTTTCAACGGGAATGTGGCAAAAATGTCGCTGCCCCAGGTGATTGCACAAACAAGGCTGAATAACTATACGTCTCCTGCAAGCCCGTCGCTCAGAATGCTTTCATACGCCAATAGCAGCTTACGCTGGGAGGAAACAAAGAATTTTAATATTGGCCTGGATTATCATCTTTTCAAAAACATTACCGGGAGTATAGATTATTACCGGAAAAGAAGTAATGACCTGCTGGGCAACGCACTGATTGATCCTACTATTGGTGTAAGCCCTTCCCTGATAAACAGGGCAACGATCAACAACAGTGGAATAGAAATAAGCCTGCATGCCGACTGGATCGCCAAAAAGAATTTTAACTGGAATACAGGCCTGGTGCTGGCCCGCAATACCAGTAAAGTACTGGAGGTATACCAGCGGGGCGATTATAATCCGCAAACACTTAATGTATTAGGGTTTGTGAAAGGATATCCTGTTGGGGCGTTGTTCGCTTACCGATATGCCGGGCTTGATTCAGCCGGGTTCGCCCTGGTATCCAATGGCAAAGGGACGCTGTATCATACAGATAATAACAGCCTGGGATCTCCCACTACCGCCCTTATGGCGAGTGATACATCGGGTTTTACCCACTATATGGGATCTTCCATTCCTACCATTAATGCAGGGTTAAGTAACCGTGTAGATATCGGCAATTTTTACATTTTCTGTATGATCAACTATTATGGCGGATTTAAAGTAAGAGTACCACGGCCCAATCCATCATCTCTAAGGCCATTGAAAGGAGCCGGTACTTACTGGAAAACCAAAGGCGATGAACTTACTACAGATGTGATGTCATTGGCGGCTTATAACAGCTTCAATTCAAACAATGCCTATAACTATGCGGACAAGTATGTGGTGAACGGCGATTATATCACACTGGCCGATCTTACAGTTTCCTACAGTTTAGACAATACCCGTTTTATTAAAAGAACCGGCTTTACCCATTTTGAGGTAAAGGGACAGGCTTCCAATATAGTCACCATCGGGTTGAACAGGTATAACTACAGCATGGCTACAGGAAGCTATCAGAAAGCATACGTAACGCCTGCTTATACCATTGGCATTTTTACCAACTTTTAAAATGATTGCAAGTGAATCGTTATAAAAATAATTTAGTCCTGCTCCTGCTTTGCTGCATAGTGCTCACTGCATGTGATAAGTACCTGGATGTTACACCGAAGGGAAAGCGATTACTTACTACTGTGGCCGACTATGACCAGTGGATGAATGATGAATCCCTGGTTTATGGTGTTGGTATACCTTATGGCGACCTCCATTTTTTAAATGATAATGTGGATGTACCTGGCATCAGCAGCCCGCCAAAAAAGGCCGCTGAACTTATATACACCTGGGCGCCGCAGTTTTCCACTGATATCAGCGTGGCTCCTGCATTCTGGGGAGAGCATTATGCTAAAATCAACCAATACAACACTGTATTGCTTGGAATTGACGCCGCCATCAATGGCACCAATGCGCAGAAAAGAAGCCTTAAAGCAGAAGCGCTGCTGGCCCGCGCTTTGGAATACTTTTACCTGGTAAATGAATATGGTAAACCATATGATTCCGCCACTGCCAATACAGATCTTGCAGTTCCTTTCGTTACCTCCAATGATGTGTCGCAGATAGTGCCGGGAAGAAGCACCATTGCTGAAATATATAAACATATCATTGATGATGTGAACGCCGCTATTCCCGACCTGCCTGCTGATAACAGCGGCAACAGGTTCCGCGGATCAGTGGCAGGAGGATACAGCCTGCTGGCAAGGGTGTTTTTTTACGCACGGAATTATACGGAAGCGCAAAAATATGCAGCACTGGCTTTGGAAAACAGCAATGCAGTAATGCTTGATTTCAACGGTGCAGCTCCTGGATCAGACCTGCTGAGTATCCGTCAGGATGTTATTTATGGAAGAATGATAATTGGCAATAATACAGTTACGCTGGATTATATGCACTCCTTTGCCGGTAATGACCTGCGTGTGAAGAAACTGTTTTATAATATAGATGATTATACTTTTACCGTCAGGGGCGGTACCCTTTTTTTTCCGGCATATGTAACACCCACTTTCACCTACATGAATACCGGTACTTCCATCCAGGAAATGAAACTGATCATAGCAGAAGGCGCTGCCCGCAGCAATAACCTGGCACTCGCCCTGCAGCAGCTGGATGAGGTCCGTAAGAACAGGTTTGCATCAGCCAGTTATGTAAGGTTTGAATCTACTGAAAAGGAAGCCGTTTTGAAGGAAGTGCTGATGGAAAGGTACCATGAATTGTCTTTCAACGGGCTGCGCTGGTTTGATATGCGCCGCCTGGATAAGGAGAACAGGATGGGTACTGTGAACAGGTACGATGCACAGGGAAATATTATTGCCACGCTGCAGCCGCACAGCGCACGCTACACCTTGCAGATACCTGTTCAGGTGATCAGTTTTAACCCGGGAATGCCACAGAATCCATAATCAAAAAAACAAAACAATGCATAAGATATATATAGCCGTCATTTGTCCGTTAATACTGCTGCTGGCATCCTGTAGCAAGGATGATGCGCCCGCTGCTTTACCCGGTGGCAGCATTTCCTTTGAGCGGGCCGCTGGTAAGGATACCATTGAAATGCCGCTTTCCATATTGAAGGACTCCCTGGTAGTAATAGCATTTAAAGCCGCTTTATCGGGCAACACTTCCGGCAGTGAGCACTGGATAAAATTTGCCGTAGATACTACGAAAATTGCTTCATTCCGTTCCAGGTTTGGCAGCGCTACGCTGCTGCCATCAGGTTCGTATCTTTTTTTTAAAACAGATACACGTATTGCCGCAGGCGCCTCGCTTTCCGATGCCGCTGAACTGAACATAGGACAGCAAACAAAATTAACGGAATACACTACTTACGTGCTGCCCGTTGTTATCAGATCGGTAGATGGGAACCTTGAAGGAGCGGCCGCTGATCGCGTGTTGTATTTTGTTTTCAAAACCGGCAAACCCCTGTTTATAAATAAAAAGGGCTGGACCATTGAAGAGTTTTCTTCGCAGAATGGCACAAACGGCCCTGCCACTTTGCTCGACGATAATAACCTCACCAGCTATTGGATAACTAATATTACGCAGCAAATGCCTCAATGGGTAACCATTAATTTTAACCGGGAGGTTACTTTCACCGCTCTGAATTATTATCTGCCTGCGGCGTTAAAATATCCTACGCAGGGAGGTTATCCCACTTCCATACAAATAGAAACCAGTATGGATGGCGCCACCTGGCAAAGTAAGGGCATCTTTGCCGGTAACATCGCCAATAATATGCAAACGATCAATACCGGTTTAACCACGGCCAGGTACCTGCGCTTTATTTCGCTGGCTTCAGTTAAGTATGCCTCTACGTATAACGCGATATTTATCAGCGGCATCGCATTAATTCCATAATCATCCGTAACAAACGAAAAGAACTATAAATGAAAAAACAATTGATCCTGGCAGCTATTTGCAGCCTTCCATTTAGCTTAATGGCGCAGAAAGGTTTTACTATCCACGGGAAGATCGGTACCCGGAGCGCACCTGCTAAAGCATACCTGAACTATACGGCAGATGGTATTAAAGTGACCGATTCGGCTGTTCTTAATAAAGGGAGCTTTACCTTTAAAGGCAGACTTGCAGGCCCGGTTGAGGTAGAGCTTATCATAAAACATGACACCATAACGAGAGACAGGTATGCCTATGTCGACAACCTGCAGTTTTACATTGAGAACGCCAATATCACCGTCACCTCGCCCGACTCGGCCTGGCGCGCGGTTGTGAAAGGATCGGCAACGAACGATGATCAGCAAACCCTCCGCGAAATGGTAAAACCCTACAAGAAAAGCGCGGACTCCCTGGTACGGGCCTATAATGCCTGGACAAGGCAACCGCAGAAAGACAGTAGTTTCCTTAAAGTTGCCGGTGCAATTATGAAAGTCACCCAGGCAGCTTACGATAGCACTAACCGGGTTTTTATGGCCAGCCATCCCAATTCTTACATTTCGCTGAATGCCTTCAGGGAAATTGAGCTTGCCTATAACTATAACCCCGACACCGCTGAAGCCAGGTTCCACCGGCTTTCTGAAAATGTACGGAATACCGCTTTAGGGAAGCGCCTGGCAGAGTACATTGAAATAGGCAAACGGACCAACCTGGGCCAGGTAGCTATGGACTTTGAACAAAATGACACCACCGGAAAAGCGGTTAAACTGTCTGATTTCCGCGGGCGTTATGTACTGCTGGATTTCTGGGCATCCTGGTGTACGCCCTGCCGCGCGGAGAATCCA
This sequence comes from Chitinophaga sp., assembly GCF_036569185.1. Lineage (GTDB taxonomy): Bacteria > Bacteroidota > Bacteroidia > Chitinophagales > Chitinophagaceae > Chitinophaga. The sequence continues at coordinate 14,719 of NZ_DATCRD010000302.1, read as the reverse complement.
AACCTGCTGGCCGCCTACAACAGGTATAAAGAAAAGAACTTCACTATACTGGGTGTTTCCCTGGATGAGGAGAAGGGCAGAAGGGCCTGGCTTCACGCCGTGAACCAGGATGGCATGCCATGGACACAGGTATCCGAGTTAAAGGGCTTCGAGAGCAAGGCGGCCATTTTATACGGCATTAAAGCCATCCCCTCCAACTTCCTGATAGATCCGCAGGGAAAAATTGTTGGCAGGAACCTGCGTGGTGAAGAGCTGCAAGCGGCACTGGCAAAATTGCTGCAATAGTTTTGCGAAGAAAACCACCATTCAATAACCGGAAGGCGTATGGAGTAATGCTTCATACGCCTTCATTTTTTTGTGACAAATGAGCCTTGTGAAAGCGGGGTATCTGGCATGCTCCGGTATAGATAACCTATAGTATACTCTTAAGTAAGCCTTATATAAGCCATATATAAGTCATATCTATAAGAGAAGGCTTATGTATGGCTTACCATTGTATTATTTACAAGTATGTGTTGCATAAAGCCTTTTACTGCGTAGCCAACCGGTGGGGGGCGCCACGTGCGCAGCAAACCAAATCTCCCCGGTTTGCAAATTCCATCCACTTATACTATTTTCATGCATCACTACCCGTTATGATCCACGCTAATGAACAGGAATTGTTGCTCTCCGTTGCAAACGGAGATGAACGGAGCTTCCAGGTTCTTGTTAAGCAATACTGGCCACAGGTATACGGTACGGCCCTGCGCCTTACCCGCTCGCCGGAACAGGCTAAAGACCTTTCACAGGATATTTTCATTAAATTATGGAACAACCGGGAAAAGCTCCCCGGTGTAGAAAAAGTAGGCACGTTTATATATGTATGCTCCCGTAATCTTATCATGGATCACCTGGAGAAGAAGGTACTGCATACGGATAATATTGAATTCCTGGCCGATCATCTTTCCGAAGCCCCTTTCAGCGATGCGCAGTCGGGCCTGGAATACAAGGAGCTGGAAAAGATGCTGTTGCTGGCCATTGAGCATCTCCCCGAGAAGGTGAAAACGGTTTTTGTATTGCACCGTTTTAATGGGTTAAGCCATGTACAGATCTCCCGAAAACTGAATATCTCCGTGGTAAGCTCACAAACCTATATTGTAAGGGCGCTGCGCAGTATCCGGGAATACCTGGGCCGGCATTCGGAAACTGTTTTTGCCCTGCTGCTCCTGGCTTCCAATTATTTTTTATGAAATTTTCAATTTTACTGTCTTACCCCTGTTTTGTTTTCCGTCCTTATAACGGGAGGTATTAAATCTGCAGCAGTATATGTCTGAAGTTATTTTTGAGGAATTATTTAAAAGATATATGAGCGGAACGCTGAACGCGGAAGAGATCCGGTTGTTCAGGAGTATGGCCCTGCGGCCGGAAAATAAAGCTAAGCTCTCCCAATTACTGCAGGAGGCATTTAATGATCCCGGTTACGCTGAGCAGGCGGATTTTGATGCCGAAGAGATGGCGGAAGAGATTGTGATGAAGGCAAGACAAAGCGAGATGATCCCGGTATTGCATCCCGTACCGAAATCTATTGTTGCCCGTTCCTGGTTCAAATATGCCGCGGCGGCAGCTATCTTTTTACTGCTGCTGGCAGTGAGCTGGGAATGGAATACCCGTAAAAGAACAAGGACTATAACGCAGGATATACAGCTGCACCATGGAACAGCACGCCCGGTGCTGATCCTGGGAGATGGAACCCGCATAGCGCCCGACAGCGCTGCTAACGGCGCCATCGCCCAGCAGGGCTCCGCGCAGGTAATTAAGCTGGCCAACGGGCAGTTGGCTTATAAACAAATTTCACAGAAGAACGCCGGCCTGGAATACAATACCATGCAAACACCTAACGGCTGCCTGTACCAGCTTATTTTACCGGACGGGTCGCATGTGTGGCTCAACGCTGCCTCTTCCCTCCGCTATCCCGCCGCTTTCCCGGATGATAAAAGAATGGTGGAAGTTTCGGGAGAAGCCTACTTCGATATCGCCAAAGATGAGAAAAAACCATTCATCGTTACTGCAAAAGGCATGGAAGTACAGGTATTGGGCACAGCGTTTAATATCATGGCCTATACAGATGAAGATGCCGTGAAAACCACACTGGTACAAGGTGCTGTAAAAATAAACGCCGGCAGGATATTACACCCGGGTGAACAGGCAGTGTTGCGCACCTCCGGTGAGCTGCTGGTCAGTAAACCTGATATGGAAGAAATACTGGGCTGGAAAAACGGGGAATTTAATTTTAAAGAAACAAATATCAGCACCATTATGCGACAGGTATCACGCTGGTACGATGTGGAGGTAAAATATGAAGGAGATATGTCGGGCATCGAACTGTCGGGCATTGTAGCCAGAACAGCCACTATATCGCAACTGCTGAAAGCACTTGAACTGACCAAAATCGTACGTTTTAAGATACAGGGAAGAACTATTACCGTGATGCCTTATCATGAGGCCAATTAAATCAACCTTTTAAATGTATTTGTCATGACCTGATCACTGCACGGATCACACGTTACAGGTACACCCGCTGAAAAAACATTCGCTGAGGGCCCTCGGCATGGAGCGCTGTGTGCGTACCCGGTTAAATTTCCACGTTTATGATTGCTAATATTTAAAATCCACGAGTTAAAATATGAAACTGCTTCTCCCGGCTGTAAAGAGATGGCCTGCCAAACCGCTATGGATGATGATGGCTATCCTGCTGCTGCATATAAGCGCCTATGCACAAAATGTAACTATCTCTGTAAAAAATGTTCCGCTGGAAAAAGTCCTCGCACTGTTAAAGCAACAAACCGGCTATTCTTTTATCTGGCGCGACCAGCCGCCGGCGGCGCTTAATAAAGTATCGCTGGAATGTAAGGACCAGCCCCTGGAACAGGTGCTGAAATCTTTCCTGGGCCATCTTTCCCTGCAATATGAAATAACGGATAAAATAGTGGTGATCACTAAAAAAACAACAGCAGTTCCGGCAGCAACGGAGCAGGACAGGATGGCCGTAACAGGTAAAATATCCGATGAAAAGGGATACCCGCTGCCAGGCGTAAGTATCCGCGTAAAAGGAACTGCGCTGGGCGCCACTACAGACAACCAGGGCGTTTTTTCGCTGGCGGTGCCGGACAACAACAGTATTTTGGTGTGTTCCTACGTAGGGTTCGAGCCCAAAGAAGTAAACGTTAACGGTCAATCTTCCCTCAGCATCGTGCTGAAAGTGCAAAGCGCCTCGTTGAACGACCTGGTGGTAGTGGGCTATGGCACTCAGCAGAAAAAGAACCTCACTTCCTCTGTAAGCTCTATCAAAGGCAGCGAGCTTACAGGCGTAGCGGTAACCAGCCTGGATGCGGCTTTGCAGGGAAAGGCAGCGGGCATCCAGGTAGTGCAGAATTCCGGCGCTCCCGGCGATGAAACGTATATCCGTATCCGTGGTAACGGTTCCCTCTTTGGCGAAAACCGCCCCCTGTATGTGATAGATGGGGTGCCAATGAGCAACCTCCCTGCAGCGCAATACGGCGTTTCCGGCGACGGACAAAGAATAGCCACTACCAATAACATCAACCCCAACGATATACAATCAGTAGAGATCCTGAAAGATGCCGCGGCTACCGCTATCTATGGCTCCAGGGGCGCTAACGGCGTTATCCTCATTACCACCAAAAGAGGCGCGGAAGGGAAGTCGCGTTTTAATTTCAATATGTACACCGGCGTGGCGGATATACCTAAACGCCTGCCATTACTAAATGGGGAACAGTTCGTGGAGCTGTTTAAAGAATCCCGTGTGAACGCCGGCCTGCCGGTAGATTCCGCGGTGGTGGTGACCGGCCGTAACACCGACTGGCAGGATGCTATTTTCAGATCGGCCCCGGTATCTAATTATAATTTATCTATCTCCGGGGGAACAGGTAAAACCTCACACTATATATCGCTTGGTTACCTGGATCAGACAGGTACTATCGTAGGACTGCAGCATTACAAACGCTTCAACGGGCGGGTTAACTTCGACTTCGCCGCTACCGACAGGCTGAAGATCGGCGTAAACGTAACAGGGGTGAGATCTACCAACAACCGTATGGACAATAGCTTCTCCGGGCAATCGGTACTGGCACTGGCCCTCATAGAAAACCCCAACGATCCTGTTTATAATTCCAATGGCACTTACTACACCGATAGAAACCGCCGCTGGACCAACCCCGTGATGATCGCTAATAATTTGAGGTTCCAGTCGATCGTAAACAGCTATATCGGTAATGTATACGGTGAATACAGTATCCTGCCCGGACTGAAATTTAAAACCAGTTTTGGCTTCGATAACCAGCAGGTAACAGACGACCGCTACCAGTCGAAACTGGTGAACAACGGATCTGCTGCCAGCGGTTTTGTATCTGTATTCACACAGTTTTTATGGGTGAATGAAAATACCTTATCGTATACGCCCACGCTGAAGGGCAGGCACAAGTTAACAGCTTTGCTGGGCCAGAGCGCGCAGGAAGCGAATGTAAGAAGGATCAGCGTTTCCGGTAACACAAATTCAACCGATATCATACAGGCAGTAACAGGTTTTACCTCGCTCTCCGCACCGCTGGACTACCGTTCCCAATGGGGGCTGGTATCTTATTTCGGCCGGCTGAGTTATAATTACGATGACCGTTACCTGCTGGAAGGCGTATTACGCACAGATGGTTCGTCCCGTTTCGGCAAAAACAGGCGATATGGTTTCTTCCCTTCTGTAGCTGCGGGCTGGCGGGTTACCAACGAAGCTTTTATGAAACAGCAACGTTTTATTAATGAGCTGAAACTACGTGCAAGCATTGGCGTTACAGGTAATAACGAAGGACTGGGGAGCGACTTTCCTGCATTGGCTACTTATTCTACCGGTTATAATTATGGCTCGGAAGCTGGTATTGCCGCTACTTCTTTATCCAACGTGGATCTGAGCTGGGAAGCTACCACCGCCACCAACCTCGGGCTGGACCTGAGTTTCTGGAATAACAGGATCAGCGTTACCGTAGATGCCTACCGTAAACTGACCAACCGCCTGATCTTTAAACTGGATCTTCCCTATACCTCCGGCTTTGCGCGTACTAATGGCGCCAACATCGGGCAGATGGTAAATAAAGGACTGGAGATAGGAATCAATACCGATAATATCCGCGGTAAGTTCACCTGGAGCACCAACTTTAATTTGTATTTCAATCGAAATAAAATCACCAGTCTGCCTGAAACCGTAGCAGGCGACCCTTCCAGCTCCGACTTTACAGAAAGCCTGCCCGGATCTTTCGGTACCTCATTACCCACCAGTATTTTTCGTGTAGGCGAATCCGTTGGCTCTTTCTTCGGCTATCGCAGCAAAGGGGTAGACCCTAAAACCGGGAACATGATATACGATGATATTAATAACGATGGCAAGATAACCGCAGCCGATCGTGTGATCCTGGGCAATGCGTTACCGGATTATACCGGTGGTATCACCAATACCTTTGGCTATAAGGGAATAGACCTGAGTTTCTTCCTGTACTGGTCGTATGGCAACGAGGTGTATAATCAAACACGCAGCATGCTGGAACGCATGAGCGGCTATAATAACGGTGACGCACGTACGCTGAACCGGTGGACGCCGGAAAATCCCAACACGGATGTGCCTAAGGCGGTATTCAACGATCCTGTTACTCCCAACAGCTTAACCAATGGAGAGGTATCGCATCGCTTCGTGGAAGACGGCTCCTTTATCAGGATGAAGAATATTACGTTGGGATATACTTTTAAACAGGATCTGTTGAAAAAGGTAAGGATCAGCAGCGCCAGGGTATACGCCAGCGCACAGAACCTTTTCATTATTACCGGCTATTCCGGCCTGGACCCTGAATCGCAGAACCAGTCGGTGAAGAACTCACAGCTGGGGATCGACTGGGCCGTACAACCACAGCCACGCACTTTCCTGCTCGGATTAAATGTGAACTTTTAAAAGCAGCCACGATGAAAAAATTACGACTTATATATCTCCTTGTTGTATTGGCTTCCTGTACCAAAGTGCTGGACCAGGTACCTGAGTACACCATTGCTGATGAAAATTTCTGGCAAACTGCCAACGATGCGGAAAGCGCTGCAGTAGGCATTTACCCGGCCATACAAAGTATGGCCATGCAGTTCCCGGTGGCTTTTGATGCAGCTTCCGATGCTACTACGGCATTGCTGATCAATTACAGTCCGTTTACCAATCACGGTATCCCGGTAGATAACGCCCTTGTGGCTACCTACTGGCAGAATAATTATACGGGTATTGGTCGTGCCAACGATTTGCTGAAACATGTACCCGGTATGAAAGACAGCCTGTTTGTAGCAGGGAGGAAACAACAGCTGCTGGGTGAAGCATATTTCCTGCGGGCATATTTCTATTTCAACCTGGTAAAAGCGTATGGTCCTGTGCCATTGGTGCTGGAACCTTATACTTCTTTCAACGCAGATTTTACGGTGGCGCGGTCACCGGTGGACAGCGTTTTCGGGCAGATCATTTCGGATCTCAAACTGGCAGAAGCCATGTTGCCGGCTACATTTTCCGCCGCTTCTTCCACCCGCGGAAGGGCCAGCCAGGGCGGCGCCAAAGCCTTGCTGGCAAAGGCGTACCTGAGTGTGAAAAATTATGACTCCGCTGCTGCCAAAGCCCTTGAAGTAATGAGCAGTCCCGTATATACCCTGGTAAGCGGCAGCACCGCCTACAGTAATATGTTTTCTACCAGTGGCAAAAACAGTACGGAAGCAATATTTGAAATACAGTTCGTCAGTTCCTCTTCGCAGGCCAATGGGCTGTTCAGCTTATACGTACCGGTAAACGGTATTCCTGCAGGTATACAACCCGGCAGTTACCAGATAAGCCCTACGGCAAAGATCATTAATGCCTATGAAACCGGCGATATCCGGAAGAATGCCGCCCTGGGGCTCACTGCTACTAATCCTGCGCTGCCTTATGTAAACAAATATACCCGGTTAACCAGCGGCACAGAGCCTGATATTATGGCGTTGCGACTGGCAGATATTATCCTTGTAAGGGCAGAAGCGCTGAATAACCTGGGAAAAACGGCCGAAGCCACTGAAGCCTTGAACATCATACGCCGCAGGGCTTTCGGGGAACCATTAACTACGCCTGGCACGCACGATTTTCCATATGGCAATGAAACCGATCTTACCCTGGCCATAGAAAATGAAAGGTTTAAGGAGCTGGCTTTTGAAGGCCACCGCTTTTACGACCTGGTGCGTACCGGCAGGGCAGCAGCTGTATTGGGCATAACGGCCAACCAAACATTGTGGCCCATTCCTTTGAGGGAAATAGGCCGGAACCCGCGACTGGTACAAAATAATGGATACTAACATCTTAAACTGATAAAGATGAAACATATTATCTCCACGTTATGGCTGCTATTAACAGCCGGTTTCAGCTATGCACAGTATACCACTACCTGGGTAGGTAATACTTTTTCTGACGTTACAAATTATGTAGGCAACTGCGCCCGCTCTATGTGGGTATCGCCGGAGGGAGTAGTGTACACAGCATCGTTATGGGATGAGAAAGGCCGCAATATCGGCATCTATCAGAACGGAGCCACTATTGGGAAGATGGGTGGGACCAAAGAGTCGCAGGGCAGCGCCATAGGCGGCAATGCCACCTATATCTTCACCGCACAGCAGGCGCCCAACAGTGGTAAAATAGGCCGTTACAACCGCAGCACCAAACTGCGCGACCTGTTGTTTACCGCCAGCGCAGGAACAGGAGATGCTATTACCGGCATCGCCGTATCGGCCGGCCGCGTATATGTAAGCGATTCCAGCGGCAACCGCGTGGCGGTATTTACTACCGGTGGCGCACTGATAAGACAGTGGGCGGTTACCTCGCCAGGCCCCATTGCTATCGACAGCTCCGGTGCGGTATGGGTAGTGCAGCTGGGCAGTGGCAACATCCGCCGGTTCGATTCCACCGGTGTGGCCGGCACGGTATTGAATGTGGGCGCAACAGCCAGGCTTTCTGCGTTGTATGCCGACAGCGCACGCGGACAATTACTGGTGGGAGACCAGGGGCCGGATATGAATATCAAAATTTATACAAATCTAACGGGAACGCCTGTACTGAGCAGCACCTTCGGCGCGTTGGGCGGCTACCTCAATGAAACCGGCGGTATCCGCGGCGCTGCAGGGGATAAGCGTTTCACAAGGGTAGTAGGGATTGGCCGCGATGCTTCCGGCAAACTATATGTACTGAATAACCCGTGGGGAGGTACCTGGGACCTGGGCCGCAACGGCGCCACCGATATCCATTGCTACAGTACCGGTGGTGCGCTGATGTGGACCCTGCAGGCGCTCAATTTTGAAGGCAACGCCGCCGCAGATGCCGGCACTGACGGCGAATTACTTTACAGCGGCAATATCATTTATTCGTATACCGGTTCCGATGGCGGCGCCTATGTGGCCAACACGGTTGACCCGTACCGCTATCCCTGGGATGCGCGCATACAGATGAGCGACCGCGCGAGGGGCCAACATTTCGGGCACCTCGCCAATGTAGGCGGGCACCGCATACTGGTGGCCAACAACCAGAATGCGGATGTTTTCTACACCTACTATTTCAATCCTGCTACAGATGGATATATCGCTATTCCCGGGGATACGATCACAAAAGTGAGGAATGGGTTTTGCCTGGATTCTCTGGGAGATATCTGGATCTCACAGGATAAAACAAATGCCATCCAGCATTATCCGCTGACGGGATTTGCCGCTAACGGCAAGCCCATCTGGGGGCCGGTGATATCAACACCCACGCCTGCTTCCATTGCAAGGCTGAACCAGCTGCAATACATCCCCGCCAGTGATGTAATGGTGCTGGCCGGCGGAAGCACCGACTGGACGCTGATCGGTAACCGTATAGAAATATACCATGGATGGGTGGCCGGAAATCGTACCCCCGATACCGTTATTACGCTCAGCAGGGCGCAGGCCAAGTCAATGTCGGCCGCAGGCAACTATCTTTTTGTAGGCTATTATGCCATTCCTGATATCGATGTGTTCGACCTTACCACCGGCGCCCTGGTGCTTACCATGAACAGCAGTAATCCTAACGTGTATGTAGGCAATGATGTGGATTCCCAATATGGTATCAAAGCCTATCACCGGTCCACCGGTGAGTACATGATCACCAAAGATGATTACAATGCCAACAAGGTGGTATTATACCTGTGGACGCCGCCTGCAGCGGCGGCAGACACCAGCGGCTTTACCGCCGGGAAACTGTTGCCGGCTACGCCGGGATTAAGCGTATATCCGAACCCGGTAGTGAATACTTTAAACATCAACATCAAACTAACAAAACCCACCGCATGTATGATCAGCATTTATGACCTCTCGGGGAAAGTGGTGAAAACAACTGCTGCCAAAAGCAACGGGCCCTGGAATATAGATGTGGGCAGCCTGCCGCAAAGCGCCTATATACTGGTAATTACAGACGCCGGTAATGGCAGGATGATAGGTCAGCGTAAGTTTATAAAGCAATAGCAGATGAAATATTTATGGATAACAGCGCTGATGATGATCAGCGCAGGGAGTGGTATGGCCCAGATGAAAGCGCCGGAAGACTGGGTGAACTATGAAACGGTGATGGGTATACGAAATAACCAGCGGCACTATGATTATGATGTGGTATTAGCCAGCGCCTCCAATCCAGCCAACGTGCTGTGGCCCGGTGAGCAGCCTGCCTACACCATACAGGTGGTGAACCGGCTGGATGAGCGGATGGTGACCGAAGGAAAGATAGAACTGATCAGCTACGGCACCAAAGGCCGCCCGGGTGATATATGGTTGCCGGAGATGGTAAAGTTTGCCACTATCAGTACCACCCCGGTGAAAGTGAATATCTCCCCGAAAGGATATGTCAACATCGATCATCTTCCCATTATACCGCCCCGCTTTGGTGGATATGCGCTGGTGATGGATCTCGGTAAATACGGCCGCCGTTTTATTACCAGCCTGGTACGCACCTTTGCTGCCAATCCGCAGCGGATCCAGTATCCAAAACAATCGCTGGATGATATGGGCGCTGATTTCCTGCACAAGGTGGGCGTACAGGCCATTCGTATGGGAGTGGATTATACGCCCACTAACGCTAAAGACTATACGGTAAAAATGCAGGAGATAGACCGTAAGTTAAAAGCATATAAGGAGAAGAATATTACGGTGTTGCTGATGTTTGGAGCAGGATCAGCCCCGCAACCGCTTGGCAGGTTCCGCTCTTTTCTTGACTCTGCCGGCGTGATGAAGAAAACCAAGCAGGACATGGTGTGGATGCCTTCATCTGATAATGATTTCCGGGAGTTTGTGCACCGCCTCTGTGTGCAGTACGGCTGGCCTAAAGGACCGGTAACAGCGGTGTCTTTATGGAATGAGCCCTGGGAGGGATTGTCTATTTCCGGGTGGCAGTCGGATATCCTGCGTTACCGGGAAATATATACCATAATGGCGGAGGCCGTGCTGGATGCACGTAAGAAAGGCGCAGATGTACTGGTAGGCGGCGGTGATTCCAATTCCAACGCCTGGGATAAATTGTTTGCAGATGGAAAAATGACATTCCTTCCCATCTTCGATTTTTGTTCCATCCATTACCAGGGGATGGAGTCGCCTGCGCTTTATCCCGAATGGGTAAACCGCAAATCGCCGCATGGCCGTGTAAAGATCTGGGATACAGAAAGCTGGGTGGGCAATACAGACGATCGTATAGGCCTTACCGTGGCCGCGAACCGTTCTGCGGGATACGACCGTTCCATGGGCATTTATGCGGGGTACATGTATACCGGCGGCAGAGGCAGCGAACATTTTACCCGTAAAATACAAACGCCTACCGGTGTAAAAGAGATCACGCGTATTCCCGATACCTGGTCGCAGGCCGCTGCCCTGGGCGCCGTACAGCATCTGATAGGTGAGCGTGACTTTAAGCAATTACTGTTCACTAAAGGATTGCCCTGGGTAATGGTGTTCGACGGCCTGAAGAATAATGCAGATGATGGTACCGTAGTAGTGTGCGGCGATATAGGCGAGGCATTTGGCCCGGATCAGGTGCTGTTCCGGGAAGTACGTGGACTGGCGCAAACAGCCGCAGGAGAGAAGTTGCGGGCAGCCGGCCTGCCGGCGCCTTATGAGCCACTGTCGGGTGGTAAGATGATCCTGCCGGCGGATTTCCGGCTGTTCGATTTTTACGGGAACCCGGTTTTACCGGTGGCAGGTAAACTGGAGATACCGCTGAACAGCCAGGGATACTATCTCCGTACCAATGGCGCCAAAGGTTCTTTTGCCGCTATGCTTGCTGCCCTGAAAACCGCGCGCATAGAAGGGTATGAGCCGGTGGAGATCATCCCGGAAGATATGACCGCCCGTATTGAGCAACAACCCGTAATGCCGCTGCAACTCACCAATATCCTGAACCGCCCGGTACAGGGGCGTTTGCAGGTGAGCCTGGGTAACCTGTGGGTGGAGGCGCCGGCCATCGTGAAGCTGGCGCCGCATGAAACTATTACCATCCCGGTAAAGATAAAAAGCGGGACTGCCTCGGTGAATAACACCTACCCGTTGTCTGTTCACTTCGATGCAGGCGCTGATGGCACGGCAGTGCATTATGAAGATATGCATGTAAACCTCATCTCCCGGTTAAGGATACACGTAGACGGGCAGCTGGACGACTGGAAAACGGCATTGCCCCAAACAGTAAGCAGCCAGGGCACTGCAGCGGTCACTTTAACCGAAGCGGCGTGGTATCCTTTTGCAAATTTTGATACCCGGGCCAACGGTTATGCCAACGGCTATTTTGCTTACGACGACCACTACTTTTATTTTGCCGCCAAAGCGGCAGACAGCACGCCGCATCCGGGCACTTACCGTTTTGAACAGCGGCCGGACGATGAGTTTTTCTATCCCGATACAGCTTACACGATGGATATGCAGGAGGCACTGATCAGCAAAGAAGGCAGCGTACCGGCAGAAGGCGTTTCCGCACTGCAGCTGCCTGCCGGCGATGGCCGTATTATGCATTACCTGGAAAGCAGCGATAATACCAACTCTTTTGGGGTGGATCTTCAGCTGGATACGCTTACACAAGTGGCCTTATACCTGCCGGCGTTACGGGTGCCGAACCTGGTGCTGGAAGTGTACAGCAACAACCGCCGCCTGTTGCAACGTACTATTACCAACCTTTGGAGCGGCGCCTGGGAGCTGCTGCAACTTAAAGGCAAAGTAAGGATCGTACTGCACAGCAACGGCTGGTGGTATACCCCAAAACTCGCGGCGCTGATGTTTGATGCGCCATCTGCCGCTAAGGATATTTTTGTGGGAGAAGATCTTGATACCCGGGGCAACTGGAGAAACGTATATGGCAGGGCAGGGTATTATATAGTGGGTATTCCACCGCAATTGCCGGGAGGAGTAACCTTATCGCTGGTAAATAAGGAAGTCAGATTCCCGTTGTTATGGCCATCCGGTGTACGGCATTATACTTATCGTAAAAATCCTGTAACGCCTGATAATTCCGGCCTGGGATACGCTTATGATAATGTGCTGCTGGCCTTTAATGTATTGCCGGAAGGCAAAGATGGTATGCTGGCGTATCCGCCTGGTACCATGCCGCGTTATACCGGGTACAAATGCACCGATTATGAATATGCGCTTAACCAGGTGGCACCGGAATATGGTGGCGGTACGGAGATCTGGCGCTTGCTGGCCCCGGGTTTAAACCGGAAGCACTTTTTCCCGAGGCAGCCAAAATCGGATGGCGAGGGACCGGTGAAGAACGGCCAGCTGGTAGTGCGGCGGGAAGGCAATACCCTGATCACGGAATGCGCCATTCCCTGGTCGGAGTTACCGGATGTTAAGGCCGCTATTGATAAAGGCCAGCCGGTGAAGATATCATTCCGGGTGAACGATAACGGTGCGCCGGGCAGCTGCATGGAGCTGGCAAAAGAACGGAGCGTATCGAAACGGAATGCAAGAGCCTTTCATCCGGATTGGAAAGCGCACTGGGCCAATGAAGTAAAATTCGGTAAGGAATAAAAGCGCTATTTGCTGTCCATTATTTGTTGCAATGCAGGTTTCAGCGCTATGGCATGTCCATGTCCGAAAGTAACCATTACGCGGTTGTATGTATCCAGCGCATGGTCTATTTTATCGAGCAGGATACTGTCTCTCACCATTTTTGAGGTACGGCCAATGGCGCAGAACCTGCAATCGCCCCCGTTGATGTAATCAAACTTTTCTATTTCCGGCGTAATTTTGGGCTCGAAAGGTACGCCGGTATATTGCTGGTATAACTGTTTAAAGCCATCAAATGTTTTCTGTTGGGCAGTTACCGGGAAGCCTTCTTTCACAAACCAGTCCTCAATGACTTTACTATACAGTTCTTCAAAAGGTTGATTGCCGTAGGCGCCATATAGGTACGGAATTACCAGGCGTTCCATCAGGTAATAAAGCAGCAGCTGATCCTGCGGGTGTTTTTTCAGGGTGATGGAAAACTCAAGACTGTCCTCCGTATCACCGTTCATCATACGGATGCCGGCTTTATCGCTCAGGTATTTCAGGCAGCCTGGTTCCCCTCTCCGGGAGGCCGCGTCGTTCAACGATGAAAAGTGTGTGCTGTCCGGCATTTGCCCGCCTTCATTAAAAGTGATCCCCGGTTTCAGGTCATTGAAATATTGCTCGATCGCTTTAAACTGGGGATGGGTGGAATCCCTGTTGTGGACGCAGCCAATAAATACCAGTCGTTTATCTTTATTAGCCAGGTCAATGATGTAAGGTGGCGTAATAGTATCCATCATTTTACCCACAGTAACATAGTCGATAGGGTGCAGTTTTTCTTTAGTTGGTGTATTGCAGGCAATAACGGCTGCCGCCAGTACCAGGAATTTTTTCATTGGTGCTTTTCTGTTATCTGTCTTTAAAGATAAAATATCAGGGATAAAATTGTTACCTTTCTCTCCTGTTATTTTTAAGAAGAAACAGTCAACATTACGCATATGAGCTACGATATACAATTATACAGTACCGGAACCAAATTGAAGGAACAGCAGGCCGGCGATAAGAATTTCTTCGATAACGAGCAAAATCTTGTACCCTTCACTGATGAACAGATTCAACAGCTGAGAGACCGGTTAACGGGCTATGATTATGTACTGGAGAAAGAAGGCCAGGATGGATCAAGGTTCAGGCATTCGGAATACAATATCAGCGCGCTGCTTACAAGAAAAGGATTGTATTTCACTGCCGCCTGGGGGGAAGAAAATATTTTTGAAGCAGGAATGACGGCATCTGAATTTACAGATAGTGGGGAATTTGAAAAATATGATCCGCAAAACGGCGGTTGGGAAGAGTTTTGATCAGTCCGGTTAGTTGTTTTTGCTGGGCAAATAAAATAATTATTTTTACAGGAACCCTTGTTGTGTGGCAGTTCTGATCAGCTCTGCCACATTTTTTGCTTTGAATTTTTGCAACAGGTTTTTCCGGTGTGATTCTATCGTATGTTTACTTATAAATAACTGTTCTGCCATTTCGGTAGTTGTTTTCCCGGAGGCAAGCATCCCAAGGATCTCCTTTTCGCGGGTAGTGAGTCTTGCCAGTTCACGGAAACTGTTTAATTGCGGCGCTGCAATAATTTCCTTTACGGCCTGGCTGAAGGCTATCT
>NZ_DATCRD010000301.1:0-4069 GCF_036569185.1 Chitinophaga sp. | reverse complement strand
CATATGACCACTGTAGCCGGCATAACGGATAAAGAAACTTGAAATGCATACCTGCGCACCCACATATGCAAATTGGGCGATCACGCCCCAGCGGAAATGCACGTGCCTGAATACACGAAGATTGATCATCTGCCCATCGCTGTGCTCTTCCTGTGTTTTGGGAAATGATACGATCCTGAACAGCAATGCTGTAAGCAGCAACACGCCTGCAATTACAAGATAAGGTACCTGCACGGAACGGGCTTCTGTGAGCAGGTATTGGTTCAGCGCTTCGGGCGACATACTATTGCTTTCTGCTACTGTTAGCTCCTTCCCGGAAAGAATAACCTTGCTCAGGAAAAAGGCCGCTACAAAGGCGCCCAGGCCGTTGAAAGCCTGCGCAAAGTTTAGCCGCTGCACCGCTGTTTCCGGTGCGCCCATAATGGTGATATACGGGTTGGCAGCGGTTTCAAGGAAGGTCATACCTGCCGCAACAAGAAACAATGCAAAAAGAAAAAGCCCGAAGGAACGTAACTCAGCCGCGGGGAAGAACAGTATAGCGCCGGCTGCTGCAATGAGCAAACCCGTGATGATACCGGTTTTATAACTCCATTTACGCATCACCCAGGCTGCCGGCAGCGCAAAGAAGAAATAGCTGATCCAATAGGCAGCGTCAATGAAGGCCGACTGGAAATCATTCAGCTGGCAGGCTTTACGCAGGTGCGGTATGAGCACGGGTATCAGGTTGCCGGTGAGCGCCCATAAAAAGAACAGGCTGATAATTAGGATGGAAGCGGTTTTCAGCTGCCGGGCAGCGGTTGATGCCGGTACTTCCTGTTTAACGGCTACAGTGGAATTCATAAAGGATTTTTTTAGTTACATGCGATAGGTCTCTACATTATTCGTAAGCTGGCCTATATGATCTATGCTGATCTCTACACGGTCGTTGTCCCGCAGGGTGAAACTATTGTCGGGCACCAGGCAGGTGCCAGTCATCAGGAAACAACCATCGGGGAAAGCACAGCCACGGTACAGGAAATCCACCAGTTCCTGGTGGCTACGTTTCATCTGGCTGATGGGCACACTATCTGAGTACTGTACTTCATTGTTACGGTAAATAGCCATGCGGATCATTGTGTCTGCGGGAATCGGTACATCAGGCACCATGAGACAGGGACCAAGCCCGGCGCATTTTTCGTATAC
Source organism: Chitinophaga sp. (assembly GCF_036569185.1). Lineage (GTDB taxonomy): Bacteria > Bacteroidota > Bacteroidia > Chitinophagales > Chitinophagaceae > Chitinophaga. Next base: position 2,887 of record NZ_DATCRD010000301.1, on the reverse strand, counting down.
TTTTGCCTGCGGCAGATACAATGGATTTTCCCCTTCTATGCTACGGGAGCTCATGTCGTTGCCTACTGTATAGCCTTCAATTGTTCCTTTAGCAGAGATAAATAAAGTAAGTTCCGGCTCTGGCACATCCCAGGAAGAATCTGCCCGGATATACACGGTTTGGCCATGACCTGATACGCGATGCGGCGTAGCTTTGAAGAATAGTTCCGGGCGTTCGGCTACATACACTTTATCATAAAAAGTGGCGCCGCCGGAATCTTCTGATTCTTCCATGCGGGCAGTCCGGCTCCGGTAATAGGTAACGCCGGCAGCCCATACTTCCTGCGAACCGATGGGCGGCAGTAAAGAGGTAGCAAGTATTTTTTCCGCTGCAGATGTTTCAACAGGCTCCAGCCCTTTGAGATCTTCCAGTATACGTTGATGCAATCCTTCCCTGTTCACAAAATCGTTCCACCCGGCAATAACAGTGTAGTATTTTTCCTGGTAAGCAATAAGTAAAGTGGTAGTGGTTTTATAAATGCGGATGATATTCATTGGAAGTTATTTGTTGGTGAGAAAATGTTGTACGTCTTCCAGCGATAGCTGCCAGAGCTGCATAGCCAGCGCCTGCAACGCTTTGCGATCGCCTTCAAAATGCAGAGTGGTCTGGCGGTAACGGAGCGATTCTCCCGCCTTCAACGCACGTGCATCGGAAGAGGATTCTACTTCGTAGAAGGGCCCCATTTGTGTGCCATCGGCCAGCGGACCGTCGTTGTAACAATTCACTGCATCCCCTTTGAATGGTTCTTTCTGTAGTTCCCATTTGGAATTTACATAGCGTCCCTGTGGCGCTACGTCATAAAGTAAAACGGTGAGCGTATTGTTTTCAAGGTCAATACTACCGGCGCCTCTTTTGGCTACAAGGGGAGAGAGGCCCAGCTTGCCGCGCGATTTGCCGTTGGCACGGAACAGTAACAGGCTGTCTTTCACCTGTAAGTTTTCCGGCGGGATCTTTCCAAAGTAATCATCCGTGATATGTTTGGTTGCATCCGGACCTGGTCTGAAAGGCGCTACAATAGCGGTTTGATCGGAAGGCTTAAACATGCCAAGCAACCATATGCTGAGCAGCCCGTTTTCTTCCTGCCAGGCGCTATCGCCTTTATTGGTGATGGTATTGTCTGTTTCGTAAGCTACGCTGCGGATCCCTTCAGGCAAGGGGAACCCGATACCCGAAACGATATCAGCATTGTTCAACAGCCGGATGGTCCTGTTGATCTGCAATTGAAAGGTGCTGCCTTTATAGTTTTGAATGCTGCCCTGCTGCTGGTAAGTAATGCTGTTTTCTGATTGCGCAGTTACTGTATAGTGTGCCGTATCAATCAGGCCGGGTGTTTGCCAGTTGGCAAAGTCGAAAGGTTTTCCTGGTGGGAAGAAAAGCGCATACTGTCCGCCTTCCGGCCCCAGCCAGAAGCGTTCTTCACCGCCAAAGGCATTGATATGCGGCGCGTATTGCTGAGATGCTACAAGATGATAGTTGATCCAGCCAAAGCTTTTCCCTTTATCGCCCCCGGTGGTGCTGGTCATTACGCGTGCCTGGTAGTCGCCCGTTACCACTACCCGGCCGCTGTCGCTTCCATTTTTCAGTACTACTACGTTCTCCAGGTGTTGTTGTAAAAAGGCTACATCTTCACCAAAATTTTCCGGCTTCATTTCTTTTTGTTCTTTCGTTGGCCCGGCGCCGTTACAGGCAAAAAGCCCTGCAGCAATACAACCGGAGAGAAGGATATTTTTCATAACGAAGACATTTTTTAGCGTGATAAAAAACAAACTATAGTGATACCCCTCTTTTCCAGGGAATGAAGTCGTCCTGTCCCAGCACCTGTGCTTTGGTCTGGTACTCGCCGCTGGCGGTGGCTATCACCAGTTCCATGATGCGGTTGGTAACTTCCTCCATGGTTTCTTCCCCACTGATAATAGTGCCGGTATCAAGGTCAATGATATCATGCATTTTGCGGGCAAGGGCACTGTTGGTAGATAGCTTGACTACTGGTGTAACCGGGTTGCCGGTAGGCGTGCCAAGACCGGTAGTGAACAATACCAGGTTAGCGCCGGCGCCTACTTCCGCAGTGGTGGATTCCACATCGCTGCCGGGTGTACAAAGCAAGGCAAGTCCCGGGCGCTGTATCCATCCGGGGTAGTCTATTACATCTGTTACCGGGGAGGAGCCTCCCTTTTTAGCAGCTCCGGCCGATTTGATAGCATCAGTGATCAAACCATCGCGGATATTACCGGCAGAAGGGTTGGAGTCGAAGCCTGACCCTACCGCTTCCGCTCTGCTGGCATAGTCGCGCATCAGCTGCACATATCGTGTAGCCATTTCCGTAGTTATGCAGCGATCGCTCAGTTCCTGTTCCACGCCGCATAGTTCCGGGAATTCTGATAGTATTACGGAACCGCCCAGTGCTACCAGTATATCGGCCACTTTCCCAACAGCAGGGTTGGCGGAGATACCGGAAAAACCGTCGGAGCCGCCGCATTCCATACCTATACATAATTTGCTGAGAGGAGCGGGGCGCCGTTGCCATTGGTTGGCATAGGCTAATCCCTCAAATGTTTGCTGAAGAGCTTTGGTCATCAGCGTTTTCTCCGAGCCTTCCTGTTGCTGTTCCAGGTAAATCACGGTTCTGTCGAAGCCCGGTGATCTTTTTTCAATTTCTTCTTTGAGGATACTGATCTGTGCATTCTGGCAGCCGAGGCTTAACACTGTTGCGCCGGCCACGTTGGGATGTGTAATATAACCTGCCAGTAAACCACAGAGCGTACGGGCGTCATCTTTTGTGCCACCGCAGCCCATGGTATGTGTGAGCAGTTTAATGCCGTCAATGTTTGGAAAGGCACGGGTGGGAAG
>NZ_DATCRD010000300.1:0-6492 GCF_036569185.1 Chitinophaga sp. | reverse complement strand
TGATGCAGCAGATCATTACCGTACAGGATACCACCAGACCGGTATTCACGGTAAGACCGCCTGCAGACACCATCGTGAGCTGCGATAACATCCCTGCTCCTGCTACTGATGTACAGGTGTCCGACAACTGCAGCAGCTTCGGAAATGGCCTTACCCTGTCGCGCAGGATCACTACAGAAAGAACGCCAGGTGAATGTGCCGGCAACTACCGTATCATCAGGACCTGGATGGCAAAAGACGCCTGCGGCAATACCACCACCATCACGCAGGTGGTAACCGTAAAAGATACCACCAGACCGGTGATTATGCCTGCTCCTGCAGATGTAGTGCTTTACTGCCAGGATAAGATCCCTGCCGCACCGGTATTAACCGCAACAGACAACTGTGATAACAGCTTCCCGAAACGCGCTATCTATACAGAAGATCCTTACGTGGAAGATATCTGTAACGGGTATACGATTATAAGAAGATGGACCATCATGGATGCCTGCGGCAATAAAGCCAACGACGTGATCCAGCGGGTAATTATCAGGCCTTGCGATAAACCGCAACTGGAAGCCACCCTGCCTTCCAACTGTTCAGACAACGGCAGGATCGCTTTACGCAAAGTGGGTAACGTATACCTGCCTACCTATACACTGGTGGCGGTAACCCCGGCCAACGCGGTAACAGGTTTGCCAAGATCACAAAACAACAACGTGTTCAACCTGAACGGCGCTACTTCTGCCTCCTTTATCATCACTGATGGCAGAACGGGTTGCTCTTCTGATACCGTGACTTACAACCTGAGCTACATTCAGAAACCAATGGTGAACCTCGGCAACGATACCACCATCTGCGGAGGCAATAGTCTCATCCTGGATGCAGGCCCGGCTAACTTCGCCTACCAGATCAAATGGTCTACCGGCGCTACCACGCAACGGATCAATATTAACCAGGCAGGCACCTACTGGGTAAATGTAAGCAACGGCGAATGCGCCACTACCGATACCATTCATGTAGGCCTGGTACCAACCCCGCTGGTGGATATCCCGGATACTACCATCTGCCGCGGCCAGACCGTAAAACTGGATGCTTATGTAAATGGCGGTACCTATCTCTGGAGCAACGGTTCTACCGAACCTTCCATCCTGGTAGGCACACAGGAACAATTCTGGGTGAAAGTGATGAAGTCAGGATGTATCACCATCGATACCGTGAAAGTGAGCGTGAATCCTCCACCAGACATCAGCCTGAGCCGCGATACTTCTATCTGCCCCGACCAGTCCATTATGCTCACCGTTAATTCAAACGGCGGCCGTATCAGATGGCTGACAGGTGAAACCAGCAACTCCATCGTGGTGAATAAACCCGGCGGATACTGGGTAGCGGTAAGCAGGGACAACTGTGTGGTGAGAGATACCGTGAACGTAAGAATGAAACCTGCGCTCACCATGGACCTGGGACCAGACAGGAACATCTGCCCCGGAGGCTCCATTACCATCGACGGTACCAACCCGGATGCAGTGTCTTACCTGTGGAACGACGGTGATCCGAATCCGGTTAAACAGATCACCCAGGCCGGCAGGTATAAACTGGCCGTGATGGACAAATACTGCCAGCGCGTGTTCATGGACAGCGTAAACGTAAACATCACCGGTTTACCGGTGATCAACCTCGGAAGAGACACTACCCTCTGTAAAGGTGAAACACTCATACTGCGCGCTGAAGGCGGCGGCATCACAGGCGTACGGTGGGATAATGGCTCTGGCGGGCCATCCCTCACGGTGACCAACGGCGGTACCTATACCGTTACGGTGTTCAACGATTGCGGATCTGCTACCGACGATATCACCGTAGGCTTTATAGAGTGCGAGCCTAAACCGACTTTACCAAACGCCTTCTCACCAAACGGCGACGGACGTAACGATGTGTTCAGACCAGTGGTAAGAGGACAAATGTTCGAATACGAATTGCGGATATTCAACCGCTGGGGAGAACTGATCTTCATGTCGTCCGATAACCATAAAGGATGGGATGGCCGGTATAAGGGAGTTCCGGTGGATGTTGGCACCTATGTATGGTGGCTGTCTTACAAGAAAGTAGCCGGCGGATCATCCAACGTGCTGAAAGGTGAAGTGACCGTCATCCGCTGATAACGGTTATCATCAAGCAAAAAGCATAAAGCATAAAGCATAAGGCCACCCGGCTTTATGCTTTATGCTTTATGCTTTTTGCTTGATGCTTTTTGCTTGATGCTTTTTGCTTTATATGCCCCATTGATTTGCTAACTTGCTACCGATTCATTTGCAAACCAGAAATTGTTATTATATGAAAGTGTACGACACTGTAACGGAGGCCATGGAAGATTTGCGCAAACGCGGATACATCACTGATTTCAACCTCGTTTTTGACAGTATCCAATGCCCCGAAGGCAATATACGCCCGGAGGATTTTGAGATCACGGAAACCTATCGCTTTGAAGGAGATACCGATCCAGGTGATGAAGCGGTGGTGTATGGCATCGAAACCAAATCGGGGATCAAAGGGGTATTGATGTATGGGTATGGCGTTTATTCAGAAGATATGTCGGAAGATATGATCCGGAAGCTGGGGCAACGCTGATGTTATTCTTAACCTTTAGCGTTAACCGGGATCTCCCCGGCTAACGCTAAAGGTTAAACGTTATTGAAGTCCGGTTATTTTTTTGCTCAGCCTGAAATCAACCATGCCGTTAAACCGGCCACTGGTTACCATATTCGGGATCGCTTCACGTAATTCGCTGCTAGTCTCTGTGCTTAGCCTTGCAGCAGTACGAAGATTCAGGTAAGCGCCTTTTGAAATATAGTTCAGCGCCTGCTGCAGGTTTTCATCTACAGCGGCATTGCCCCATGCTACATTTACATAATCTTTAGCAGTTGCATCTACCGGGATACCCGTATAATAGCCCCCATTTCCGTTCGCATTTACCGTTTCAAAATTGATGGCATATAAATCGGCGAGGTATACCGGTTTATGGGCATTGTCGTACATGCTGATATTAAAGTCGATAAAGCCAACGGGCTTCCCATATGTCTTCTGCCCGATGAGCCTTACATTCATATAAGGTTTCAGGTTGTTGAGCGTTAACTCACTGGCCGAAGCCGTTTCGCCGGTTACAATGAAAAATACATTATCCAGGTTCATTCCTCCTGTAGCCGCGTCAAAATTCACCTGTGCATCCAGCTTGGTAGCGGCCAGGTTATTCATGATCTTGTCGTTATACTTATAGGTATACATCAGCTTACCGGCAGCAGCTGCGGGAGCAAAGGCATTGTCGAGGTATTCTGCAGTAGTGGTGGCTCCCCCGCCATTGTACCTGAAATCCACGATCAGCTGTTTCACGCCCTGGGCCTTGAATTTGGCAATGGTTTGATCCAATGCGGTTTTGGTGGCAGTGGCTTCTCCTTTGTTATTGGTAACGCTGGAAAAGGTATACATCACAAAATAGCCCACCTTCACATCTGCATTCACAATATTCTTAACCGTATACACGGTATCAAACAATACGGGGTTGATGTTGTAGGTAGCTGCATTTACGGTAACGGTAGCCGGCGTTCCGTCAAGTTTTTTTAATCCCAGTGTAACGTTGTCTGATGTAGTGAGCGTGTTATAAAGGGAATTAATGGAAGATGAAGTACTGGAAAAACTGGTATTCCCGTTAATGGAAACAATTTCCCATCCCCTGGAGATACCGGCTTTGCCAGCCGGGCTGTTTTTATCCGCATATTTTACAAAGATCCTGACTTTACCGGCATCGGCGCCCTGGCCAAATCCCACGTCAAATCCCAGCTTCGAGGGATTGGAGGCCGCATTTTGTTCAGACACCCCGTTCATCAGCTGGTTGGTGATGGTGCCATCTTCATCCAGGAAGCTGTAATGATCATACGGCGCATTGGTACCTGGATTAATAGCATAGGTTTTCATTTCAGTCAGCAGGGCTTTGGCATCAGCATATTTGCTGGCCAACGGATCCAGCTGGGGCACACTGGAATACCAGTAGTAAGTAGGAAGCCCTTTACCGGCGCTTCGTCCGCCATCCCCATAGGTTACCTGCATGATCTGGTACATCAGGTATTTCAGGGAATCCTTTTTCAGGTCGTCGGTAATCTCAACGGGCGGGGGCGCCGGGGATTTGTCTTTGTGGCAGGACATAAAAGTGCCTGCACAGAGAACGCCTGCCAGCATGGTTGCAGGTCCTGCAGAAAACAGTTTTTTATGCATAAAAACAGTTATGACGATGGTAGTCTGGTTGGCCTATTTCCGGGGCGCCAGTGTTTGGCGGGTCCAGAAGTCGGCCGGATAATACAAAGCGAAATGGTCCGCATACTCACCGGGCATCGGGGGCTGCTCTCCTTTCGCCCTTTTGGCTTCCAGTTCTTTTTTGTCCTCTCTCTTCATGGCATTTACCTTGAAATGATAGGCAATGGCCTGGTTACTTCCTGCGGGGATGCCCAGTGCTTTCAGGGGGATTCCCAGCTCGCATACCAGGTTACCGGCAGCATCATATGAAGAAGTGGTTTGAATACCAAACGTATTCTTCACAGGAATATTGCCATCCGGGATACTGTCGAAGCCCTCCACTTTGATCTCCTTTACATTAGCCAGGAGCTGTTTCTTCAGTTCACCTGCAATGAGGGCCCTGGAGGCTTCCGGTACATCGGGAGCACCGGTGTTTACATTATACGTAAGCGGAAATGTAACACTGGCGCCGCCTTTTTTCTTGCCGGTAACGTTCATGGCAATAGTAATGCCCGAGCGCATAATTTTCATCTGGCTTTGCGGATCAGGTACACTAACGATTACGTATAAATTTTCCTGGTCGTTGGCTATCGTGTAAAATAACTTGGTTACGTTATTATAGAATTGCAGGGGTTTGGGCCATTCAGTAGCCTGCCCGTCGATTTTAATTTCGGCTGGCGCCCATTTATTTGGTTCATCTTGTGCGAAAGCATTTACATACAACAAAAGACCGGCTATTATTCCCACTCCTGTTGTCAGTGCCCTGTTCATTTTCATGTGCTAATTTTTTCAGTTGCACTACAAGGTTAACAAAGAATTTTGAAAATGTGGGCAGAAAAAAGGTATATGAGCAAAAAGAACCGGTGAATGGGGAGATACAACAGCTAAAGAATTACTTCTTTAGCTGTTTGATCAGCATATCGATCTGTGCCTGCTGTTCCTCGTTCTTTTTCTGTTGCTGGATCAGGTACAGGGTAAGTTCTTCCACCTTCTCCAATAATTTACGGTTCATTTCCCCCAGGTCCTGCCCTTCTTTTGCGATATCGGCTGCGCCGGGAATACCGGGTAAATGCTTATGTTCTGCCACAAAAGCGGCTACGTCATTCAGTAAAGGCAGCTGGTAGGTCTCATGAAAAACATAGTCAGGCCAGGGGTTACTTTGGGTTACTTTCACCCGGCGGGCGGCGATAGTGCCTTCTACAGCGAGTTTGTTGGTGCCTGTAGCGGAGGTACCAATACCTACGCTGCCATTGTTAAGGATGGTCATCCGGATGGGGGCCGTTGCATCTACTCTCCCTGTCTCAAAATAGATATTCCCGGTATTAGCGGCTGCCAGGTGAAGATCCATATAACTTTCGACTATGTTTCCATTGCGTTGTGCTATTACTGCATAATCCGATGGGGTATTGCCCACCAGCAGGCGGGAGTTGGCAATAGCCGTGTTTTGCAGGCTGATCATATTAGTGGTAGTTGCAGCCGCAGCATCAATTTGCAGATGATGCAGCGGCGTTACAGTGCCCAGGCCAATATTGCCATCCTGGTTAATATGCATCCTTGTGACGGGTGCGCCACCTGGATTATTGGAAGCACTGGTCATAAACTGGAGATAGGTATCCCAGGAGCCGCCCCTGTAGGCTCTTACGGCAGCGGCACCCGCACTGGAAAACTCAAAAGACAAATCTCTCCTGCTGTTGGCATTTGTGGGCGTATTGGCGCCGGCGATTACCAGTTTCTTATAACTGGTGTCTGTAAAACTTCCGACAGTAAGATCAGGTACATTCAGGGATTTTTTTACACCCAACTCTCCTTTAGGCGTCAGGTACATCACCATGTCTGCATCCGTCTGGTAATTAACCAATGTATCATTGGCCAGCCATCTGAATCGAAAACCGTTGCCAGATGGGCCATTTAAGGAATAATTTATTGATCCTCCGCTTTGAAAGAAGAATCCTGACCGGGGGTTTGCAGAATACAACGTACTGAAAATATCATTTACATAAGCCTTCTTAAGATGAATGGTATCAAAGCTGCCCACCTGGGCCTGGGTAACAGACAGCATACAAAGGCTAAGGGCTAAGAAAACAATTGTCTTTTTCATACAACAGGGATAAGAAATAAGTTAACAATAAAAAGTATTGCAAGAAAGCAAAAAGCAGGGATAAATCCCTGCTTTGCAACAAAAAATAATGCCGGTATTATTAATACAATAACCTCGTCTTAATCGTATGCTCC
>NZ_DATCRD010000299.1:0-4528 GCF_036569185.1 Chitinophaga sp. | reverse complement strand
CGGTTTTTGTAAGATCTCCGTTTGGATTGTCGGTATTCCCGGAAGTGGCGGGTGCTCCGGTAAGGCCAGCCGTGTCTGCGGCCGAAACATTGTTCAGATCATTCTTATTAAGCCTGAATGCCATCATACCGGTAGCGGAATTGAGTATTACCCGGTGATCTTCCTGGCCGGTATAGAAACCAAGGTCCCAACTGTTTCGATCAATAACGACGGCAGTTACCTTTTCAAAATTGATAAAGACCCTGTTCTTCCCGTTATCGCCCCTTTTCATATCAATGTACTTTTCAACAAAGCCCAGGGAATGTATAGTATGTTCGCGGATACTCCCTAACGACATAGCAGTACCTGCTGAATCAAGTTTGAAGCGGATCTCATCTTCACCATCGGGCAGGTAAGTGGGATCTATTTTGATATCGAAATAAACTGACTTATTACCGGCAGGAATGGTCAATAATAATACCCCGTTGTCTGAGGCCGGCGTGGTGGTAAAATTTTTTGAATAGACGTATCCCTTACTGGTGTAGGTGATTTTAATCGGCAGGTTCCGGTTAACTGCGTCTTTTGTTTGCACGGTAACACGATACAGGGTGGTATCGCTGTTAGTATATTGCTCACTGGTATTGAACTGTACGCCCTGCGTGTTTACAGGTGGATCGGGCACTGGCGCAGCGGTCTTATCGTCCTTATGTTTGGAACAGGCATTTAATATAAATACGAAGGCAAATAAATAAAATAATTTTCTGTACATCATCTACTGATTATGATTTGCCCTTATAACAATGCATTTTTAACTATTCCTATCGTTTCCTGATTACCTGGAAAGATTTTTTTCGGCAGAAAGGTCAGAAAGCTATTTTACCTTAGTTTTTTCTCAATTCGGCTAATATGGTCATATGCGCTTTTTTGTAATTTAACGCCTGTATATAATCAGCATGTCGACAGTTTGTTCCTCTTTGGTCAATCCAAGTCCAATGGACGAAAGTACATTCAATAAACTTTGCGGATTTTCCGGCTGCCAGCTAATTTTAATATCTAACTTTTCACGGTTGCCCGTTTTGTCAACCGTCAGTTTGCCGGTGCCATAACTTTCCAGACATTTCGCAAGATCGGACATCGTCATGGACTGCTGGTCGATAGCGCCGTGCATCACCATATAGGTGCGTTTGCCGGAAATGTTTCGTGGAATAGATTTGAATTTAGCAGAGTCCACGATGCGCAATACCTGTACTTCTTTGGTCATGGGTTCAACTTTGGCCTGCAGGTCAAAGCGAGCCGCCAGTTCCCTGCGAAGGCTGGTTTGCAGGCTGTCGGGCCGCGGCACAATCAGGTCAACACAATACGTCGGCGCGTTTCTTCCTTCTTTCACCTGGTCGATGGTACGGCTGAAAGGAAAATCACCGTAGGCCAGCATATACAAGGTGGTTAGCGGCAGGTTAATACAGGTAAGCCGCCTTCCGCTGAAAGCAGGTTGATCCAACCAGGTATGGCTGAGCCCCGGACCACCATTGATCTCGCCCTGGATCTTAAAACGGTACATAACCGTGTCGGCGGCATAGAAATTCTGTTTGATCAGGTCTTCATAACTAAGTAAGTTGTCCTTTTTTTCGGGCAGATGCACTTTCGCGCCAGCCAGCAGGCTATCGATCACCGCATCGGTAATATTTTCAGGACTGGTGGCAGCAAGCGGCTGGCCGTCTTTCCCGATCAGGATATCATGCGGGATCATTTGGTGCGGAAACAGGGCGCTTATGCTGCGCCCGCTATCGACAGCAAACCAAAGGTTAGAAGGGCGCGATTGCAGAAATTGCATCGTACGTTCAACTGTTTCATTGCCTACGGCGATCACCTGCAAGCTGTTCCTGTATTTAGCCTGTAACGCCTTTAAATGCGGCATGGCTTCGATGCAGGAGCCGCACCAGGTAGCCCAAAAGTCCAGTATGACCAATTTGCCTTTCAGGCTACTTAGCCTGGCACTTTTAACGGGTGCATTTAACAGGTTGGTAAATTCAATATCGACCTTCACTTGTGCGGGGAGGTGATTGGTTGTCAGCAGCAATAGAAGGATTATTAACTTTCTCATAGTTCAAAGATCAGCCGCATGCGGTAACAACAGGGTTAACCAGGATTAAGTAAAGTTAATTAGTGTTAACGCAGGTCTGTATTGTTCATTTGGTTAAATAGCTTTGTTAAATGAAAAAAAATATCCTGCTGATCCTTATCCTGATGTTGCTCTGCGTAAGCGGGATCATCGGCCTGCAGCTATTCTGGAACGTTCAAAATTACCGGCAGACGGTGAAGAACTTCGATCATGATAGCAATAACGCGCTGGAAAATGCGGTGGCACGCGAAATCAACGAACGGCAGGACGGCATCGTCAGGCGTTTTGAAACCTGGCTCGCAGATACATCACTCATTACGATCACTGCCGATAGTAAAAACCGTTATGGGAATACGGTATTCCATATCCGCGATAAGCACCCACGTTTTCCGGAAGATCAGAAACGGGCATTTTCGTTCGGATTAACCGACTTTAAGGAAAAGCTTAACGAGATCACACCACAGGCCAAAGCAATGATGATCCATCATTTTGGTGAGCGCATGCTGAAAGCTGATCTGCAAAAAGGCATGGTTTATAATTATACAGAGCTGCTGGGCGATAGCCTGGAAAAAGTGTTCAATAACAGTCAGTATGATCCGGTACGCTTGTCCGCCATTTTTAAAGAAGAATTGCTGCATAAAAATATCAGGAGCGCTTTCGTGCTGAATCCGCAAAAACGGCCAGGCCTTTTTCTTACTAAACCGATGAACACTCATTTCCGCAAACCCTACCAACACAATTGGGTTACAGCAGGCCTGGAAAGCCCGAACAGCTATTTTTTTAAAGCCATGAAATGGGTGGTGATAAGTTCATTGCTGTTGATCGCTATTACCATTACCTGCTTTGTCTATACCGCCCAAACACTCCTTTCCCAGGAAAAGCTGGCTAAACTCAGGCAGGCATTTGTGAGCAATATGACCCATGAACTGAATACCCCCATTGCTTCCATCAAAATTACTGCTGAAGCGCTCAGGGCTTTTAAAAATGAACCGGAGCGGCAAAAAGAATACCTGGATATTATCGGTTACCAGGCGGATAAGCTCAGTGAACTCACTGCACAGATCCTGGAAACCAATGAGCAGGTGCAAAAAGATCAAACGAACTGGTCATCATTCGATCTGAACCTAACGATTGAACAAGCGATCAGCGACCTGGCCCCCCAGGCAGAAAGCGCTATGGCACTGATCCGTTTTGAGCCGGCTGTTCCGGAAATTCAACTATTCGGAGACCGTTTGAAATGGCGAAACGTAATGAACAATCTGATCGATAACGCCTTAAAGTATGCGAAGGCAGCGCCTGTTATTGTTATTGAAACCAGGTTGAACGGAGACATGGCGCAGATCGTTGTAGCCGATAATGGCATAGGCATACCGCCGGAGTATCGGAGCAAGGTCATGGAACCCTTCTTCCGCGTGCACCAGGATAACCGGCACAATGTAAAAGGTTATGGGCTCGGCCTGAGTTATGTACATCAGGTGGTGTCGGCCCATGGAGGGCTCATTGCAGCTACAGGCAATGAACCAGCCGGCACCCGCATCACCATTCAAATTCCGTTCAACTAATGGAAAAGAAATCTATTTTACTTGTGGAGGACGAACCTTTCCTGGCCAAAGTGGTTAAGGACAGCCTCGAACAACAGCACTATGCGGTTACCCACGCCAGCGATGGTCGTAAAGCTTACAGCTTGTTCCGGAACAACCACTATCAATTGCTGATCGTTGATGTGATGTTGCCTCATACCGATGGCTTTACCTTCGTGCGGCAGATAAGGGCAGCGGGATCGCTCGTGCCGGTACTATTTCTCACGGCCCGCACGGCAACACCGGATGTGATCGAAGGTTATCAAAGCGGCGGCAATGATTATCTAAAAAAACCTTTCAGCCTGGAAGAACTTTATCTGCGGATAGCTGAACTGCTGAAGCGTTATACGGTTGCGCCGATGCCGTCAGGCTCAACTCATCAAATCGGGCTGTATCGCTTTGACCCCGAAAAGCAGCTCTTACATTTTCCCCAGGAATTGGACATTCGTTTATCCTATCGCGAAACTCAACTCCTGCAGTTGCTGTATACACACCGTAATGCGGTTCTTGAACGCAGGACTGCACTAATTACACTTTGGGGTGATGACAGCTTTTTTCATACGCGGACAATGGATGTGTTTATCACAAAATTGCGCAAGCACCTGAGGCGCGATCCCGGCGTAGCTATCCTGAACATTCGCGGTATCGGGTATAAGATGACCTGCTGATTAAACATTTGAAATCGGAATTACATCAAATACCTTTCGATGGAGTTGATCCCTAATTGACGTGATTATAACGACGGTGCGGCTTTCTCTTTTTCTATTTTCACTTTCTCTTTCCGCAATACCCTTGAGTACAGAGAGAGCCTGGGATCGAAAATAAAGTTCAGGAACAGCCTTGTCCATGA